>NZ_JBFAPC010000151.1:0-13242 GCF_040675535.1 Patulibacter sp. NPDC049589
GCCCGGGGCCGGAACGCGTCTGGCGGGGGCCTCCACGACGGCGTCGCGGTGTCGGTCGACGTGGAGCGCGCGTCGTGACGGCCGACCATCACGCCCACGATCTACCGCGTGCGCATCGAGGCCGGAGGCGGCCTGAAGGTCCTCCAGCGGATCCCGATCAAGCTGAAGGCCGGCGCGGTCAACCCGGCGCAGGCGTGGCTGAAGGCGAACGCGGACCCGGCGAAGGCCATGGTCGCTGGCCCGCAGAACCAGATCACGGGCCTGCCGCAGATCGTCACGAACTCGCAGGGCACGGGCTCGGGACTGCCGGCGACCGCCGGCGCGACCTACAAGATCACGGCCGCCCAGGACGAGGTCCCGTACGCCGCGGACGGCACCACGACGCTGCCGTCGGACCCGTACGGGCTCGACTCCGAGTCGATCTCCGTCGACCCGCGCGACGGCAGCTTCTGGATCGGCGACGAGTACCGCCCGTCGATCGCGCACGTCGCGGCGGACGGCACGTACATCGGCCGCATCGTGCCGTCCGGCGTGCACGTCGCCGCGGACGCGACGGACGCCGCGAAGTACCCCGCGGCCGACGACGCCGTCGTCCCGACCTACGACGTCCTCCCGCGGGCGTTCGTCTTCCGCAAGCAGAACCGCGGCATGGAGGGCGCGACGCTCTCCAAGGACGGCCGCACGCTGTTCGGCCTGATGCAGTCGTCGCTGGAGACGGTCACGGGCAAGGGTGACGAGCGCACGCTGCGGCTCGTGCGCTTCGACGTCACGGACCCGACCAGCCCGAAGCTGACCGGCGAGTTCGTCTACCGCCTGGACGCCTACACGGTGGTCACCGACGGCTCGGTCACCAAGCAGGGCGACATCTCCAACTCGGACATCGCCGCCCTGGACGCCACGCACCTGCTCGTCGACGAGCACGACAACATCACGTCGGACCCGGCCAAGGGCTACAAGCGGATCTACCGCATCGACCTGGCCGGCGCGACGAACCTCGCGGCCGACGCCGCGCAGAACGGCGAGGCCACGACGCTGGAGTCCGGCAACGCCGCCGGCGTGACGCCCGTGACCAAGACGCTCGAGCTCAACCTCACGGCCGCCGGCTACGACCACGACAAGCCGGAGGGCATCGGCGTCTTCCCCGACGGCGACATCGCCGTCCAGGACGACAACGACTTCGGCTTCGACCAGGCCACGGACCCGGGGACCGCGGGCCCCACCGACCCGCCGTTCCGCGTGACCGCCAGCGGCAAGACGACGGAGCTGTGGCGCTTCACGCTGCGCCCGATCGTCACGACCGCGCCGTCGATCACCGGCACGCCGGTCGTCGGCTCGACGCTGACCTGCGCGGACGGCGTGGCCACCAACGGCGACGGCGTCTCGCGCCAGTGGATCCGCGGCGGGCAGGCGGTCGCCGGCGCGACGGGGACGACCTACCCGGTGACCGCCGCCGACGTCGGCCGGCCGCTCGTCTGCCGGGTGACGTGGACGTCCTCCGCGGGGTCGACGGTCGTCGACAGCGACGTCGTCGCACCGGTCCAGGCCGCGCAGACGGGCTCGACCGGGCCGAAGGGCGACGCCGGGGCGGCGGGTCCCAAGGGTGATGCCGGCGCTGCCGGGGCGGCGGGCGCCAAGGGCGACACCGGCGCCGCCGGCGCTCCGGGCACGAAGGGTGACGCCGGCGCGGCCGGGGCCAAGGGCGACCAGGGCGCCAAGGGCGCGACCGGGGCCCGCGGGCCGGCCGGCCGCGTGAAGGTCAGCTGCAAGGTGACCTCGTCCGGTCGTCGCGTGACCTGCAAGGTCACGGGGTCGGCCGCCAAGGCCGGCACCCGCATCCGCCTGACCCGCGCCGGGAGGACGGTCGCGACCGCGCGCCTGTCGCACGGCCGCGTGACGCTCCGCCCGCGCTCCGCCGTGCGCAAGGGCCGCTACGTGGTCGCGACGGGCACGTCGTCGCGGATCGCGCTGCACGTCCGCTGAGCGCCGACGGGGCGGGCGGCGCGCGCCGACCGCCCCGCGGGACGTTGCGACTGATGGACCGTCGCGTCCGGTGATCTGACCGGCCGTCGTCGGGCCGCACCGTCGCCAGGTGTCCCCGCCCGGCGGCCGTCATGATCCCGGGCCGTGACGGTCAGGGTGGACGACGGCTTCGTCGAGGGCGAATGGGGCCGCTGGAGCGGGGGAGGCCACCTGCAGGCGGACTCCACCGAGGAGCTGCACGCCTTCGCCGACCGGCTCGGCCTGCGCCGCGTGTGGTTCCAGTCCAAGCCCGGCCGGCCTTGGCACGACCACTACGACCTCACCCGCGAGGGCCGCGACCGCGCGATCGCCCTGGGTGCGGTCCCGATCCCGTGGCGCGAGGCCGCGCGGCGCAACATCGCGCTGCGGCGGGCGGCGCGCGGGGGCTGACGCCGCCCAGCCCGCGTGCAGCCCGGACAGCGGGACGCTCGTCGTCACCCGCTCGTCGAATCGCTCAGGTGGCGGCCGACGGGCCCCACGTACACGCCGCGCGGCAGCCCCGCGAGGTCCGGCTCCCCGCCCTTCACGAGCGCCAGGTAGATCCGGCACGTGCGCTGCAGGCCCCGGCCGGTGGCGACCCGCACGTGCGGCCCCGCCCAGAGCGGCCGGCCCTGGTGCGTGAAGCGGTACTCGCGGGCGTTCTGGTTGCGGGCGGTGGCCGAGACGTCGTCGGCCCAGTCGAGCTGCTGCGCCAGCGCGACGTCGCGGATCGGCCGGCCGACGCCGCCCTCCACGGCCCACGCCGCGGCGACGCGGTCCAGGGCGACCAGGTCGCGCAGGAGCTTGCGCGGCTCGTCGTACGGCGCCGTCCGCGCGGACGAGAACGCCCGGTCGGTGTAGACGAGGTGCTCGGCGTGCGCCGCGGCGAGCTCGACCGCCTGCAGGACGGTGCGGACGTACGGCAGGTCGTCGACGGCGAGCGGCCCGTGGTCGTCGGGGTCGACGAGGTCGACGTCGGCGCTCCCGGCCTCGAGCGCCAGGCGCCGCAGCCGCCGTGCGGCGCCGCGCAGGTGCTCGCGCTCGGCCTCGGCGGCCTCGCGCGCGTCCGTGAGCTCCTCCAGCGCGACGGCGCGGTCGACGAGCTGGCTCTCGAGGTCCGCGACGCGGGCCAGCAGCCCGGCGACCTGGGCGTCGTCGTGGCCGGACTCCTGCCGGCCCTCGCCCTCGGCGAGCTCGCGCAGGCGGTCGCGCTCGGCGGCGACCTGGGTCAGCCGCGCGTGCGCGCGCTCGAGCTCGCCGGACAGGCGCTGGCGCTCGCCCTGCTCGTGGGCGGCCTTCGCGGCCTGGCGCGCCTCGCGCTCCTCGGCGCGCTCGATCCGCCGCTGGGCGCGGCTCGCGTCGCGGGTGCGGCGCTCCGCGGTCTGGTCGGCGCGGTCGTCGGCGGCGTCGGCGGTCTCCCGCGCCTGGCGCACCAGGGCGCCGAGCGCCCGGAGGCCCGCCGGCAGCACGTCTGGCGCACCCGGGGCGGGGAGCCCCTCGGCGTCCAGGGCGGCGGCGTCGTCGTTCCCGAGCGCCGCGAGGCGGGCGATGCGGGCCGCGGATCCGGCCGGGTCGGGGGCGTCGGTCGCGCCGTCGGCCGGCAGTGGGGGGCGCGGCGCGGGGGCCCGGTGACGCCGGCGGCCCTGGCCGCCGGCCCCCTTCGGCGCGCGCCAGCCGCGACGCGTGCCGTACCCGCTGCGCTCGTCGTCGTCGCGGGGACTCGGCATCGCTCCGATCATCACAGACGGACCGGAAGGTCCCGCCCGCCGTCGCCCGACCGCGCCGCCCCGTGCACTAGCGTTGCGGGCATGGCCCGGATCCCGCGACGCGAAGAGGACCTCGTGTGGTCCAGCGACGGGGGCGACACGCGCCGGCGCGACGGGCCGGGTGGCGGTCGCGCGGGCGGGAAGAAGGGGCGGGGCGGCCCGGCCCGGCCGTCGTCGGCGGCCCCGGAGTCGGGCTCGCGGGTGAAGGTCCGTCGCGAGACCGCCGGCCGCCGGGGCAAGACCGCCACCACGGTCACCAACGTCCCGCTGGACGACGACGGCCTGCGCGAGCTCGCCGGCCGCCTGAAGAAGCGCTGCGGCGTCGGCGGCTCCGCCAAGGCCGGCGTGATCGAGCTGCAGGGCGACCACCGCGACGTGGTCGTCGAGGTCCTCCGCGGCGAGGGCTTCGACGTGGTGCTCGCCGGCGGCTGAGCCCGTCATCGGCGGGCCCGGGCGTCGGCGGCGCGCGGACGCGCCGTGGCGGGCACGGGCGTCGCGGTCCGTGCCGCGGGTGCGGACGACGCGGGGCGTCTGCACCGGATCCGCACATCGACCCCACACGGCGGGCACGGGGTCACCCGTAGCATCGCCCCGGATGAGCCGGCGGACGATCGTGGTGGTGGAGGACGAGGCGACGATCGTCGGCGCCGTCGCGTCGCGGCTGCGCTCGGAGGGCTTCGCCGTCGAGACGGCGGCGACCGGCCCGGACGGCGTCGCGCTCTGCGCCCGCGTCGCGCCGGACCTCGTGGTGCTCGACTGGATGCTGCCGGGCTTCGACGGCATCGAGGCCTGCCGGCGGATCCAGGCCGAGCGGCCGGTGCCGGTCCTCTTCCTGACCGCGCGGGACGCCGAGGCGGACGTCCTCGTGGGCCTCGGGATCGGCGCGGACGACTACGTCACCAAGCCGTTCAGCCCCCGCGAGCTGGTCGCGCGGATCCACGCGGTCCTGCGCCGGACGGCCCGGGCGGCCGAGGAGCCCGCCCCGTCGCGGATCGCGCTGGGCCGCGACGTCCTGGACCTCGACGGGCGGCGCCTGCTGCGCGACGGCGTCGAGGTGCCGCTGACCCCGACCGAGCTCGACCTGCTGGCGACGCTCGCCGGGCGACCAGGCCGGGCGTTCTCGCGCGACGAGCTCCTCGCCGAGGTGTGGGAGTGGCGCACCGGAGGATCGACCCGCACGGTCGACTCCCACGTCGCCGCGCTGCGCCGCAAGCTCGGCGCCGACGTGGTGCGGACGGTCCCGGGCCACGGCTACGCGCTGGGGGACCGGGCGTGACCCGCTCGCCGCTGGCCGCGGCGCTGGACCGGCTCCCGTCGCTGCGGATCCGCCTCGGGCTCCTGATCGTGCTGGCGATCGGCGTGACGCTCGTGACGATGTCCGTCGCCGACGTCCTCGGCCTGCGGCTGCGGCTCGCGGCCCTGGCGGGGCTCCTGTTCTCGCTCGGCGCGGTCCACGTCGTCGCGCGCGGCACGATCTCCCCGCTGCGGCAGCTCGACCGCGCGGCGGCCCGGGTCGCCGCCGGCGAGCACGGGGTCCGGGTCGATGTGACCGGTCGTGACGAGGTCGCGCAGCTCGGCCACGCGTTCAACCGGATGGCGGCCGAGCTCGAGCAGACGGACCGCCTGCGGATCGACCTCGTCGCCGACGCCGCCCACGAGCTGCGAACCCCGATCAGCGCGCTGCGGGCGGTGCTCGAGAACGACGTCGACGGCGTCGAGGCCGCCGACCCGGCCGCGCTGCTGGACCAGGTGCACCGGCTCGGCGCGCTCACCGACCGGCTGCTGGACCTCTCGCGACTGGAGGCGGGCGCGGCGACGCTGCGCCGCCGGCCGGTGGTGCTGGCGGAGCTCGTCGACGAAGCGCGCGCCTTTCACGCCGCACGGCCGGGCGACGGGCCGCCGGCGTCCGCCGATCCAGCCGGCGGGGCGCACGTCGCGGCGGTCGTGCTCGACGCCCCCGACGACTTCGTCGTCGACGCCGATCCCGACCGGCTGCGCCAGGTCCTCGACAACCTCGTGGAGAACGTCCGCCGGCACGCGCCCGGTTCGGCGGTCCTGATCCGCGCGCGGGGGACGCCGGAGGGCGGGACCCGGATCGAGGTCGAGGACCACGGTCCGGGCCTCGCGCCCGGCGACCACGAGCGGGTCTTCGACCGCTTCGCCCGCGGGGACCGCTCGCGGACGACGACAGGCTCCGGCCTGGGCCTCGCGATCTGCCGCTCGATCGTCGAGCTGCACGGCGGCGTCGTGCGCGCCGAGCCGGTCGAGCCCCACGGCTGCCGGATCGTGCTCGAGCTGCCCTGAGCCCGGGGCTCCCGGCCCGCCACCAGCCGACTCCGCCTGGCGTCCCTCCGGTGAGGGCGGCACCCACTGGCTCCACGGCGTCCTTCCGACGAGGGCGCCGCCACCGGCACCCGGACGCGCGTCCCCGCGAGGACGGCCGGCGTCCGTCCGCAGAACCCATCCCGTCCGAGGAGGACGCCCCGTGTCCAAGCACGCCCTGATCCCGGCCCTGGTGGCCGGGGCCCTCTCCGCCTGCGCCGTCGCCGAGCAGCGCGTCGGCCTGGCCCTCAGCCTCGCGCTGCTGGCCGTGATCGCCGCCGGCGTGGCCGCCGCCCCGTCGCGCGTCGACCGGCCGGTCCTGGGGCTCGCGGTGCTGCTCGCGCTCCAGCCCACGCTGCGCGACGCCGGCTGGGTCGTGGTCGCGTGCACCGTCGCCGCGCTGGTGGGCGGGGCCGGGGCCGTCGCGAGCCCGGGGCGCTGGCCGGCGCTCGGCCGCCTCGTCGTGGCGCCGCTGCGCCTGCTGCGCGGGGGAGGACTCGTCGTCGATGCCGTCGGCGCCCGGACGCGCGGCGCCCGGACGCGGGACTGGGCCCCGGTCGCGCGCGGCGCGGGCCTGGCCGCGGTGCTCGTCGCGGGCTTCGGAGCACTCTTCGCTTCGGCCGACCCGGCGTTCGCGGAGGCCGGCGGCGAGCTCTTCGACGTGGGGGAGGACCCGTGGGCGATCGCCTGGCGCCTCGTCCTCGGTGCCGCGGCGTGCGCAGCCGCGGGAGCCATCGCCCGCGCGGGGCTCGCGGCGCCGGCGATCGGCCCCTGGCGGCAGCCCCGTCTGCGCCCGGGCCGCACCGAGCTGCGGATGGCGGTGGGCGCCCTCGTCGTGCTGTTCGCCGCGTTCGTCGTCGTCCAGCTGCCGATCCTGTTCGGCGGCGACGACCACGTCCTCGCCACCGGTGGGCTGGGCTACGGCGACTACGCCCGGGCGGGCTTCCTCCAGCTCCTGGTCGTCGCGGCCCTGACGCTGGCGGTGGTCGGCGTCGCGGCGCGCGACCGCGACCCGCTGCTGCGTGGCCTGCTCGGCGCGCTCTGCGTCCTCACGCTCGTCGTCCTGCTGAGCGCGCAGCTGCGTCTCGGCCTGGTCGAGGACGCCTACGGCCTGACCCGCGTGCGCTACGGCGGGCAGGCCGTCCTCGTCTGGCTCGCGGCGGTCCTCGTCGTCGTGCTGCTCGCGGGCGCGCGCGCCTCCCTGTCCCGCCGCGCGCCCCGGATCGTGCTGCTCCTCAGCCTCGCGGCGGTCCTCGGCTTCTCGATCACGAACCCCGACGGCCGGATCGGCGCCTCGGTCGTCGCCCGCGCCGCCGTCGGCAAGCCGATCGACCGCCACTACGTCCAGGGCCTGAGCGCCGACGCGCTGCACCAGCTCTGGCGGATCCCGCGCGCCCGCGGCGGCGCGACGCTCTGGCGCCCGATCGAGGCGCGGCTGGAGCGCCCCGACGGGATCGCGGGCTTCAACGTGGGGCGCTGGACGGCGCGGTGAGGACCGCCGGCACGAGGCGGGACGCCGACGGTCGACCCGTCGCCGGTCGGGGAGGCCGGGGCGGGAGGAGGCCGGCGGGCGGCGACTGCCGCCCGTCGCCGGTCCGGGAGGGGAGGGCGCCAGGAGGCCGGAGACCGGTCCCGGAAAGACGAAGGGCCCCGTCTGAGACGGGGCCCTTCTGCAGGTGCGGATGAGAGGACTCGAACCTCCACGGGGTTGCCCCCACGGCGACCTGAACGCCGCGCGTCTACCAATTCCGCCACATCCGCGTGGCGTCGCGACCTGCATCGCGAGCGGGAAACATAGCGCAAGCCTCCACAGAACGGCGGCCCGCTCCCCCTCGATGCCGGACCCGTCGACCGCACGACACGTCTTCGCGTGGAGATGGTATAAATCCGCTCCGCGCGTCACCGACGCACGGCATCAGCGCCGCTATCGTCCAGGGGACTAGGACGCCGCCCTCTCACGGCGGAAACCCGGGTTCGAATCCCGGTAGCGGTACCTCTCGAAGCCCTCGCGAAAGCGGGGGCTTCGTCGTTCCCGGGGTCGTCGGCGCGGGCGGATACTGCGCGCTTCCTCGCCCGTCACACCCGTGCTCGGCCCCCGCTGTGGGCGCCGTGGAGTTGTGGATTCTCGTCACAGAGATCGCCCCGAAAGGGAATCCGCGTTCCTGCTAACGGCGTACCTTTCGATGATGCGACTGTCGTGCCCACTCCTCGCCGTGGCGCTGGGCACGCTCCTGCTCACCGGCTGCGGCAGGTCCGGCGGACCGGACCTGCGGTTCGCCGAGCAGCGGGTCCGGGCGGAGTACGCGCTGCGGCTGGGGGAGAAGCTCGACGGCGACACCGTGAACGTGAAGTCCGTCGAGTGCAACGCCAGCGGCGACCGTGCGGCGATCTGCGTCGCAGAGGTCTCGTCCTCGGCGGTCAACGGCTCCGTCACGATCCGGGTGTCCTACGGCGGGAACGACCTGCTCCGCTGGGTCGCGGACGACGCCGCCCCGGGCGGCGACACCGTCTCGGTGCTCGTGGCCGAGGACCGCGCCCGGGCGAACCGGGACGCGTACGAGAAGCAGTCGCAGTAGCGGGCCGCACGGCCGGTTCCCCTGGCGCGCTCCCGCTAGGCTGCGGCCATGATCGTCGTCGCCATCGTCGGCGTCCTCCTCGTCCTCTACGGCTTGGCCCGCGTCTTCGACGTCGGCGGCCTGTCGACCCGGACGCAGGAGCGGGCGCAGCGGATCGAGCAGGCCCGGCGGGCCCAGGGCGGGGCGCCGCAGGAGGTCCCGCAGGACCTCGCGCGCTGGCTCGGCTACGCCTTCACAGTCCTCGGCGTCGTCCTCGTGCTCGTCGGGCTGCTGGCGGGCTGACCCGCCCGCACGCGCCGCGCCGATGGCCCGCGCGAGGTGTGCTCCGTAGACCACCGGTGGCCCGCGCCGCGTGCACGGTGCGGCCCGTCCGACGGCCGGTCCCTGGGCTAGCATGGCCGCGCCTGCGGCTTCGCCGGGCGCGACGGACGTCCCGTCACCGGCCGCGGCCCCTTCCGACGTGCCCGACCGGTCCCTCACCCCGCACGAGCTGCACCAGAAGGCCATCTCGGTCCTCGACCAGCTCGAGCGACTCGCCGTCGACCGCTCGTCGCAGCCGGTCCCGGCCGCGGAGATCGACGTCGTGACCACGGCGGCGCGGGACCTGCGTCGCCGCATCGACGAGGCGGCGCTGACGGACCCCGACGGCGGGGCGGCCGCGCTGCGGCACCTGGAGGAGGCCCGCCGGCGGATCCTCGAGGCGATCGAGCTCGTCGACCGGCTGGCGGGCGACGTCTCGTCGTCCCCGGTGGCGCAACGGTCGGAGGACTCCGGCCCGGTGCCGGACCCGGGGACCGGGTCGGCCTCGGGCTCCTGAGCGGGCCTACGCCCCGCCGGGCGGCGCGAAGTCGTCCGGGTGCCCGCCGATGGCGGCGAGCTGGGCGATCGTGCCGGCGAGGGTGCGCTGCGCGTCCTGCAGCTCGGTGCGCAGGTCGGCGAGCGCGTGAAGCGCCTGGGAGAGGCGAGCGTCGTCGCTCACCGGCCCGAGGCCGGGCACCGGGAGGTCGGGAGGGGTCGATTCGGCCATGGTCGTCCCGTCGGCCGTCGGCCCGGCCCGCCCTCGCAGCGCACCACCGCTCTGGCCGTTCGGCCGATGCCGATCCCTGGACGCCGGCGGACACCGGGGGATCCCGGCGACCGGCCGTCCGCCGCCCCGCGCGCGGGGCACCGGCCCGGGAGCCCGGCCGCCACCGGCGCCCCGGACGAATCCACCGGCTCGCCCGGGGCGTAGATTCTGGTCATGGGCATCGTCTCGACTCTCCGCATGTACACGAAGCGACCGAAGAAGCTCGACGCCCCGACGGACGTCTACGTGCACTCCGTCGGGCTGCTCGAGGGCGGGTCGCTCGACCTGGCCGGCCTCCACGGCAAGCCGACGCTGATCGTCAACACCGCCAGCAAGTGCGGGTTCACGCCGCAGTTCGAGGGGCTCCAGAAGCTGTACGAGGAGTACCACGAGCGTGGCCTGGAGATCGTCGGCTGCCCGTCCGGGGACTTCGCGGGCCAGGAGCACGACGAGGCCGACGCGATCGGCGAGGTCTGTCAGCGCAACTACGGCGTGACCTTCCCCGTGACCGAGAAGATGTCCGTCCGCGCCGACCCGCACCCCCTGTGGGAGGACCTGGCCCGCCAGCCGGAGTCGGCGCCGCCGTCGTGGAACTTCACGAAGTACCTCGTCGACGGCGAGGGCCGGCTCGTCAAGCGCTGGAGCTCGAAGACGACCCCGCAGGACGAGGACATCGTCGGCAGCATCGAGTCGGTCCTGCCGCCCGTCGCCTGACCCGTCGGCCGGCGCGCGCCCCGACGGCGCGCCGGCCGTCCCGCACCGGCCCGGGTCCGGCCCCACGGGACGGGCAACGCCCGCCGTCCGGGCCCCGGCGCCCGCGAGGGTGACACGCCGCACGCCCCGCTGGCCTAGCGTCCACGGTCCGTTGCCCCCCGTCGTCGACCGCTCGCTCCTCCAGCTCCGCCTCACCCGGGCCCTGCTCGTGCTGGGAGCGCTGTTCCTGTTCGTCGGCCTCGTCGTGCGGCCCACGGGGCTCGGCGACACCGTCGACGGGCGGACGATCGCCGCGCTGCGCCCGCTCGACACTCCCGGCACGCAGGAGGGCTGGGAGGCCCTGACGCGGCTCGGCGCGCCGTCGTCGTACCTGCAGTTCTGCCTGGCGCTGATGCTCGTCGCGGCGGTGCGCCGTCGCTGGCGCTGGGTGCTCGTCGCGCCGGTCACGATGCTCTGCAGCGAGCTGACGGCCCAGGGCCTCAAGCAGCTGCTCGCGATGCCGCGGCCCCACGTCGCCGCGGCCGAGACGATCGGTCAGGCCGCCTGGCCGTCCGGCCACAGCACGGCCGCGATGACCGTCGCGCTGCTCGCCGTGCTGATCGCGCCCCGCCGCATGCGGCCGACGGTCGCGGTCCTCGGGGCGATGGGCGCGCTCGGGGTCGGCATCGGGATGGTCACCGTCGGGGCGCACTACCCGACCGACATCTTCGGCGGCTACCTCTGCGCCGCCCTCTGGGTGACGCTCGCCGCGGTCCTGGTGCTGGAGTGGCAGCGCCGCCGTCCCGTCGTGCGGCCGGTCGACCGCCGACCGACGGGGCCGGGGCACCTGGCCGGCCCGGTGCTCCTGCTGGCGCTGGGCGCGTTGACGGCGCTCGCGCTGGCGATGCGGGACAAGGAGGGCCTGCTCGGGACGATCCGCGACCACACCGTCGCGGTCGTCGTGCTCGGCGGCCTCGTCGCCCTCGCGCTCACGCTCGTGGCGCTGACGGCGTCGCTGCCCGAGACGCGTCCGGACCGGGGGACGCCCGGCGGCGCCGAGGGCCCCGGTGCGGTCGACGTCGCCGGCTCGCCGGGGCCGGCCGACCGGACCACCGACGACCCGGCGCGGGCCGGGCCCGGCTGAAGCCCGCCCGTGCGTCAGCGGCTGGCACCGGGCTGCCAGAGCGGCTCGTCGCCGACCGTCGACGCGCGGGCGAGGATGAACAGCAGGTCCGAGAGCCGGTTGAGGTACTTGACGACCTCGGGGTTGGCGCCCTCCACGTCCAGCGCCCGGCGCTCGCTGCGGCGCGCGATCGTCCGCGCCACGTGCAGGTGCGCGGCGGCCGGCCCGCCGCCGGGCAGCAGGAACGACCGCAGCGGCTGCAGCTCGGCGTTGACCTCGTCGCAGCGCTCCTCCAGCCACGTCACCTGCTCCGGCGTCGCCCGCAGCCGGTCCTTGCGCTGGTGCTCGGTGTCGTGGGGCACCGAGAGGTCGGCGCCGAGGTCGAAGAGGTCGTTCTGGATCCGGACCAGCCACGGGCGGAAGCGCTCGGGCAGGTCCTCGAGCGTCCCGACGACGCCCAGCTGGCTGTTGAGCTCGTCGATGTCCCCGTAGGCCTCGATCCGCGGGTGGGTCTTGCGCACGCGGCTCATGTCGCCGAGGTGCGTCTCGCCGGCGTCCCCGGTGCGGGTGTAGATGCGCGTGAGGTTGACCGTCATGTGCCGAGCCTACCGACGCCCGTCCGCCCGCCGACCGGCGCGGCCGGGACCCGGCGGGACCCGGTGGGGGCGGGGCGCGGGCCGCGGAAGGCTCCTAGAATCGGTCGCCGTGCCGACGTCGTCGCCCCGTCCGTCCCGCGTCCGGCGCCTGAGCACGCTGCTCGCCGTCCTGGTGGCGGTGGGCGGGATCGCCGGCTGCGGCCAGGTGGACGAGAAGGGCGCCGGCGTGCGGGTCCTCGTGACCACCGGCGACGGGGCGAAGACCCTCGTCGACCAGGACGCCGTCAAGGCCTCCGACGACATCCCGGCGCTCGAGGTCCTGCAGCGCGCCGCGAAGGTCGCCGTCGACGCGCGTGGCGACGTCACGTCCGTCGACGGGCACGCCGCGACGAACGGCAGCCGCTGGACGCTCTGGATCAACGGCTCGCCGCTGCGCTCCGGTGCCCTGAAGACGACGGGCGAGGACGTCAACCTCCAGCAGCTGCCGACGCTCGAGACCGCGAAGACCGCGAAGGTCAGCGAGGGCGACACGATCTGGCTCGACCTCCAGCCCAAGAGCCCGGTCGTCGCGCGCGGCGTCGTCGGGACGTTCCCGGAGCCGTTCCTGCACGGGCAGGAGGGCAAGCGCTGGCCCGTCCGCGTCGAGTGCGGCCAGGAGCGCTCGCGGCCCTGCCTGATGGTCCGCGACGCCCTCGTCCGGTACGGCATCCCCGCCGTCATGAACCTCGTCCGCAGCTCCTACAACCCCGAGTCCGCGCGGATCGCCGTGGGCACCTGGGCCGAGCTGCGCGAGGACCCGTCGATCGGGCTCTCCGAGCGCGGCGCGGCGATCACCGGCATCCCGATCGTCCCGACCAAGGACGGCAAGGGGATCGGCCTGACGGGCCCCGACGGCGACGTCGTCCGCACCCTCGGGGCCGGCTCCGGGGCGATCTTCGCGTCGCGGTGGCGCGACGAGCCGCCCAGCTGGGCCGTCACGGGGACCGACGACGCCGGCGTCCTGCGCGCGTGCTTCGGGCACGTGACGCCCGCGGAGCGCTGCCCGACCTGCTTCTCGAGCAGCGACCGGACCTGCCGGGCGATCACCGTGCCCTTCGCGATC
>NZ_JBFAPC010000152.1:0-13223 GCF_040675535.1 Patulibacter sp. NPDC049589
TGGAGCTCGCCGGCGTCGCCGCCACCGCCGGCCCCGCCGCCGCGGACACCGCGACGACGCGCGTGGTCGGCGGGGGCCCCGTGGCGATCGCCGCCCGCCCGTTCCAGGTCGCCCTGTACGACCCGGCCCCCGACGGTGCGGCGGCCAGCCCGTACGCCGGGCAGTTCTGCGGCGGGACGATCGTCGACGCCACCCACGTCGTCACCGCCGGCCACTGCGTCTTCGACTCGACCACCGGGCAGGCCCGCGACGTGTCGCACGTCCGGGTGCTCGCCGGGACCGCCCACCTGCGCGACGGCGCCGAGCCCGAGGCCACGACCGCCCGCGACGTCGCGGTGACGCAGATGGTCGTCCGGCCCGGGTTCACGATCGACAACCTCGACGGCGACGCCGCCGTGCTGACGCTCGCCGAGCCGCTCTACGCCGGCTCCCCGAAGATCGACGGCACCACGCCGATCGCGCCGATCGCGCTCATCACCGCCACCGAGTCCGCGCAGTACGTGGACCCGGAGGGCAGCGCCGCGGTGAAGCTCTCCGGCTGGGGTGACCGGACCGCCCAGAGCGGGTCGGGCGTCGGGACGATCCTCGGCACCACGAACGACTACCCGCGCGACCTCCAGATCGCCACGACGCACATCTTCAAGCGCTCGACCTGCCAGTCGGCGTACACCGGCAGCGGCGCGAACGTCAACGACCGCGTCCTCTGCGCCGGCGAGCCGCAGGGCGGCGTCGACTCCTGCCAGGGCGACAGCGGCGGCCCGCTGACCGTCGACATCGGCGGCACGCCCGTGCTGGCCGGCATCGTGAGCCTCGGCATCGGCTGCGCCCAGCCGGGCCGCCCGGGCCTCTACACGCGCGTCGGCGAGTCCTCGGTGAACTCGTTCCTGCGGGCCGCGACCAACATCCCCGACACGACGCCGACGCCCCCGGTGACGCCGCGCAGCACCGCCGACTCCGCGCGGCCGACCATGCGCCTGGCGTCCCGGCGCTGCACCCCGACGCGCTGCGTCACCCGCGTCAGGGTCGCCGACGCGACCCCGAGCGCCGGCATCCGCAAGATCACTGCGACGCTGCGCTGGACGGCCGCCGGCCGCAAGCGCTCCAAGACGGTGAAGGCCCGCACGACGTCGAGCGGCAAGGGCACGATCGTCACCTCCGGCCTGGTCCGCGGCCGCCGCTACACGCTGACCCTGCGCGCGACGGACAAGGCCGGCCACGCGCAGCGCAAGGCCAAGGTCTACGCGCTGACGCCGGGGCGGTAGGGACCCCGGTCCCGGCGGGCGGGCCGCCGCGCCGAGGCCGCACGACCATCGAGAGTGCGGTCCTCCTCGTCTGAGGAGGACCACCGCACTCTCGATGCCCCAGCGTGGTCGCCGCGATCGCCGTCCTGCTGCTGATCGGCGCGAGCATGCTGGTCAGCGCCCTCGAGCAGCTGCACGAGCGGCGCCGGCTCCTGTCGTCCCTGGTCGCGTTCGGCACCCCGCCGGCGACGATCCGTCGCTCGATCCTGCTGCAGACCGCGGTGCCGGTCGGCCTCGGGCTCGGCCTCGCGGTCGTCGCGGGCCTCGGGCTCGGCGCGGTCCTGCTGCGGCTCGTCGACGCCCCGTTCCGCGTCGACGCCGGGCCGGTGCTCCTGATCATCGGCATCGGCGCGGCCCTCGTCCCGCTGGTGACGGCCCTGAGCGCGCCGGCGCTGCGGCGGGTGCTGCGGCCGGGCGGGCTGCGGACGGAGTGAGGGGACGGGCGGGAGCGGCCCCGCGCGACCACCGCGGTCTCGGCCGCCCGTCCGGGCACCGCCGCGCGCCGGTTTCCGCCCGCCCCGCCCGCGGGTAGGGTCGCCCCACCGTGCCCCTGCCGCTGCAGCCCCCGTTCGCCCCGCAGCTCGCCCGCGGGCGGGAGAGCCTCCCGACCGGCGACGGCTGGTCCTACGAGCCGAAGTGGGACGGCTTCCGGGCCATCGCGTTCGTCGACAGCGCGGTGCCCGTCGGCGGGACGAGCGGCGCCGGCCCGCCGGACGCCGGACGGGGCGGGTCCGAGGGCGCGAGGTCCCCGACGGACGCCGATTCCCCCGACGAGCCGACCGCGACCGCCGGCGGCGCGTCCCTCGTCCTCCTCTCGCGCGGCGGCAAGCCGCTGCAGCGCTACTTCCCCGAGCTGCGCTTCCCGCCCGGCCGCTACGTGCTGGATGGGGAGATCGTCGTCGATCCCGACGGCCTGGACGGCGATTCCGCCCCGGACTTCGACGCGCTCTCGCAGCGGATCCACCCGGCCGCGTCGCGGATCGCGAAGCTGTCCGTCGAGGTCCCCGCCCGGTACGTGGCGTTCGACCTGCTGGCGGTGGGCGACCTGTCGCTGCTGGAGCGCCCGTTCTCGGCCCGCCGCGACGCGCTGGAGCGGTTCCTCGCCGCCGACGCGTTCGCGGACTCGAGCGTCGCGCTGACCCCCGCGGTCCGGACGCCGGAGGAGGCCGAGGGCTGGCTGCAGGACACCGAGGGCGTCGTCGCCAAGGAGCTCGACGCGGCCTACCTGCCGGGCGAGCGCAAGGGGATGGTGAAGATCAAGCGCAAGCGGACGATCGACTGCGTGGTCCAGGGCTGGCGCCACGGCAAGGAGGACGGCACGGTCGGCTCGCTGATCCTCGGCCTCTACGCCCCGGACGGCGAGCTGCGCACCGTCGGGCACTGCTCGAGCTTCACCGCCAAGCGCAAGCGCGAGCTGACCGCCGAGCTGCGGCCCTACGGCACCGGCCGGGTGATCGCCGGGGAGCCCAGCCGCTGGAAGTCCGACAAGGAGCTCGAGGTCCAGGAGCTGCGCCCCGAGCTCGTCGTCGAGGTGAGCTTCGACCAGGTCTCCGCCGGCCGGATCCGCCACGGCACGAAGCTCCAGCGCTGGCGCGACGACAAGGCGCCGGCGGAGTGCACGATCGACCAGCTGGACGGCTGATGGCGATCCCGCGGTGCGGCCACCGGCGGGGCCGCACCGCCCTGAGCTAACGAACCAGTTAGTTGACTTTCGCGCCGGAGCGGCGCACCATCCGGAGGACCCGGTCGCCTCGGCACGACGGCGACCGCACCGCGCGAAGGGACGACGCACATGCAGCACCGCAAGCTGGGCCGGCAGGGCCTCGAGGTCTCGGCCCTGGGCCTCGGGACGATGGGGATGACGATGGCCTACGGGCCGAACGACGACGACGCGCGGAGCATCGCGACGCTGCGCCGCGCGCACGAGCTGGGCGTGACGTTCTTCGACACCGCCGAGCTCTACGGGCTCGGCACCGGCTCCAACGAGCAGCTGCTCGGCCGGGCGCTGAAGGACGTCCGCGACGAGGTCGTGATCGCCACGAAGTTCGGCTTCGACCTGTCGGGCGACACGCCGCTGGGCGTCGGCCTCGACAGCCGCCCCGAGCACATCCGCGAGGTCACCGAGGCGAGTCTCGGCCACCTGGGGACGGACGTCATCGACGTCCTCTACCAGCACCGCGTCGACCCGGACGTGCCGATCGAGGAGGTCGCCGGCACCGTCGGGGAGCTGATCGCCGAGGGCAAGGTCCGGTACTTCGGCCTGAGCGAGGCCGGCCCCGAGACGATCCGCCGCGCCCACGCCGTCCACCCCGTCTCGGTGCTGCAGACCGAGTACTCGATCTTCGAGCGCGAGGTCGAGGCCGACGTCCTGCCCGTCCTGCGCGAGCTCGGCATCGGCTTCGTCCCCTACTCGCCGCTCGGCCGCGGCTTCCTGACCTCCGACGTCAAGCCGGCGGAGGAGTACCCCGAGGGCGACATGCGCCGCACCGACCCGCGCTGGCAGGGCGAGGACTTCGTCCGGAACGCCCGCGCGGTGGAACAGCTGACGGCGCTGGCGACCGAGAAGGGCGTCGCGGTCACCCAGCTGGCGCTCGCGTGGCTGCTCGCGCAGGGCGACGACGTCGTCCCGATCCCCGGCACCCGCAGCCCCGAGCGCCTGGCCGAGAACGTCGCGTCGGCCGACGTCGTCCTGGACGCCGCGGACCTGGAGCGCGTCCACGCGATCCTGCCCGACGGGTCCTACGGCGCCCGGTACCACGAGGCGATGCTGCCGACCTGGACCTAGGACGGGAGCGGTCCGTGGTCCCGGGCCGGCGGGGCGCGCCCCGGGCCGCCCGACCCGGACCTCCCCACGCCGCCGGCGAAGGGGGAGCGAAGAATCCGGCCCGCGGGGCCCGGAAGCGCGACCGCGCCACGTCCGGCCCGGCTACCGTGCGCGGACGGCGCCCGTCCGGGACGCCGCCCACCGGGTACCAAGGACCTTCATGACCCTCCCCCGCCCGCGCGGCCGCCGCGCCACGACCGCCCTCTCCGGCGCCCTGCTCGTCGCCCTGGGCGCGAGCGCCACCGCGAGCGCCGCCGAGTGGCGGACGGGGTTCTCGGCCGCCGGCGACCAGGCGACCACCCGCATCGCCGGCGGCGACGTGCTGGCCGACACCTCCACGGCGCCCTGGACCGTCGCGATCCAGACGGTCTTCGGGCAGACGTCCGTGGGCGCCTGCAGCGGCACAGTGCTGGACGCGCTGCACATCCTCACCGCCGCGCACTGCGTGGTCGAGGAGAACGGCACCCGCGCGACCCCCGACCAGGTCGCGGTCGCCGCCGGCACCCCCGACGTGACCTCCGCCGCCGGCCGCGCGACCGGCGTGGTCGGCGGCGTCGCCGCGATCCGCGTGCACCCGCGCCACGAGGCCGGCGGCTTCTACGACGACGTCGCCGTGCTGACGCTCGCCGCGCCCCTGGACCTCACGACCGGCAAGGTCGCGGCCCTGCCGATGGCGCCCTCGGGGACGCTCGTCGACCCGGGCCGCTCGGTCCGCATCACGGGCTTCGGGATCACCAGCCCGACCTCCGACGACTACGGCACGCTGCGCGAGGTCTCCGTCCGCTCGGTGATCGGCGGGTCGAGCTGCAGCAACTCGGCGCCCGGCGCGTTCCTCTGCACCGAGGGCACGAACAAGGGCGCCTGCTCCGGCGACAGCGGCGGCACCGCGACGATCGGCTCGGCGAGCGCCCGCAAGCTCATCGGCGTCACGGACATCGCGGACTCCAAGTGCCGCGGCCTGAACTTCTTCGCCAACGTCGCCGCCCCGGAGATCCGCACGTTCATCGACGCCGCGGTCGCCGAGCAGGACGTCACCGCCGCCCAGACGCCGCTGGCCCCGCGCGGCGGCCGCTCGATCAAGATCCAGGGCACCGCGAAGGTCGGCCGGACGATGACCTGCCGCCGCGGATCGTGGACCGCGGGCACGAAGTTCCGCTACGCCTTCCTGCTCCAGAAGGGCTCCAAGCAGCGCAACCGCGGCTTCCGCACGAGCAAGACGTACAAGCTGCGCTCGACCGACCGCGGCTGGCGCGTCTTCTGCGCCGTGCAGGTCCGCAGCGCCGGCGGCCAGGGCGTGTCGGTCGGCAACAACACGCGCGTCGTGGGCGCGCGCTGAGGCTCCGGGCGGGCGCCGCGGCCGGCCGCGTGCGTCCGCCCCGCAGGCCCGACCGCGGGCCTTCCGCGGCCCGGCCGGTCGGGACAGCGGACCACAGTCCGCTTAGTCCGGTACATGCACGCGCATAGTGGTACGGTGAAACCACGATGCGCTCCGAGGACACCACGCGACCCGGAGCCCCAGCGGGCCACCGCTGGACCTGGCGGACGGTCCTCCTGGCCTTCGCCGTCGCGTACGGCACCTACGCCGCGGCCCGGTGGCTCGGGGCGGGCGAGGGCGCGGCCCACGCGAACGCCGGCCATGTCGTCGACCTGGAGCGCGCGCTCGGCCTCGACGTCGAGGGTCCGGTCCAGCGCGCGTTCGACGCGCCCGCGGCCGTCTGGATCCTCAACCACCTCTACATGGCGGCGCAGTTCCTCGTCGTCCCCGCCGCGCTGCTGCTCGTCCGCCACGCGTCGGTCCCGGCGTTCCGTCGCCTGCGCGACGTGCTCCTGCTGACCTGGGTCCTCGCGACGCCGGTCAACGCGTTCTTCCCGGTCGCCCCGCCGCGGATGGCGGGCATCGGCGTCACCGACACGATCACCGCCAGCGGCTCGAGCGCCCTGACCTCGGGGCTGTCGACCGCGCTCTACAACCCGCTGGCCGCGGTCCCGAGCCTGCACGTCGCGTTCGCGTTCACGGTCGGCATCGCGATCGTGATGACCTTCCGCTCCCGCGTCCTGCGCACGATCGGCGCGCTGTGGGGCCCGGTCATCACCCTCGCGGTCGTCGCCACCGGCAACCACTACGTCGTCGACGCGGTCGCGGGCGTCGCCCTGGCCGCCTGCTCGTACGGGCTGCTGCGGCTCCCGGCCCCGCGCCCCGCGCTCGGTCGCCTGGCCGCGCGTCCCTCGCTGCCGGCGGCGGCGACCCTCGTCCGCGCCGGCACCGCGGTCGGCGCGGCCTGGGCGGCCGTGCCGCTCGTGCCCCACGGCGGCAGCGGGCACCGGACGACGACCGGGCACTGAGGCCCGGGCCGACTCGGGGCCCCGGCCGCCCGGAGGCACGCGACCGGCCGACGGGGACGCGTCGCCGCGCCGCGGCGACGCCCGTCAGCCCTTCGGCTTCTTCGCCCGGCTCGGCGCGACGCGCTTGGGCTCGTGCTCGCCCTTGGCGAAGTTCGGCGGCCACGGCGCGTCTCCGCGCCCCTCCTCCTCGTCGCGCCGGGCGAGGTCGAGCAGGCCCGCGAGGGACCCGGCGTGGGCGTCGATCGCCGCGTGCGGGTCGCCGTGGGCGCGCAGGAGCTCCGGCACGGTGCGGAGCGTGAAGTCCCCGAGCTCGGCGTCGGGGACCTGCGCCCAGGTCAGCGGCATCGAGACCCGCGCGTCGGGGGTCGGGCGCACCGACCACGCCGACGCGACGGTCCGGTCGCGGGCGTTCTGGTTGTAGTCGAGGAAGACGCCCTCGCGCTCCTCCTTCCACCACTTCGACGTGGCGCGTCCGGGCATCCGCCGCTCGACCTCGCGGGCCAGGGCGAGCGCGGCGCGGCGCACGCCGGTGAAGTCGTGCTCGGGACGGATCCGCACGTTGACGTGGATCCCCCGCGAGCCGGACGTCTTCGGCCAGCCGATCAGGTCGTGCTCGTCGAGGACGTCCTTGACGCACAGGGCCACGGCGCGCACCTCGCCCCAGCCGACGTCGGGCTGCGGATCCAGGTCGATCCGCAGCTCGTCGGGGTGGTCGAGGTCCGCCCGGCGGACGGGCCACGGGTTGAAGTCGATCGTGCCGAGCTGGACCGCCCAGACCAGGTGCGCGGCGTCGTTGACGACGAGCTCTCGCGCGGTGCGCCCGCTCGGGAACGTCACCGTCGCGGTCTGCAGCCACTCGGGTGCGGTGTCGGCGATCCGCTTCTGGAAGAAGGGCTCCTTCGTGATCCCGTTGGTGAAGCGCTTCAGCGCGCCGGGCCGCTCCTGCAGGTGGAGGACCGCCGGGCCGACCGCGGGCGCGGCGTCCGCCGCCGCCGGCCCGTCGCCCGCCGGCGCGGCGGCCCGGGCCTCGCCGACCGCCACGTAGTACTCGGCGAGGTCGAGCTTCGTGATCGCGGCCTCGGGTCCGAGGCCGTCGCCGCGCTCGGCCCGCGAGGGGAAGAACACCTTGCCCGGGCTCGACAGCCGCACCTCGCGTCCCGCCGCCAGGACGGTGGTCTCCTCCTTCGCCATGCGGGGACGCTACCCGGTGGGGCGCGCCCCCAGACGTCGCCGCTCGGGGGCCGGCGCCTCCTCGCGCACCTCCTCCGCCGCGCCCGGTGCCGGCGACCAGCCGGGCCCGCGGAAGAGGTAGCCCGCGCGGTCGCGCCAGGTCCGCGCATCGCGGACGTCCCGTAGCAGCGCCACCCACTCGCCGTACGCGACCCGCACCGGGTTGTGGGTGTCGATGTTCGTCGTCAGGCCGTAGCGGACGCGCTCCCGCTCGGGCTCGAACGTCCGGAAGAGCCGGTCCCAGACGATGAAGATGCCGCCGTAGTTCTTGTCCAGGTACTGGTCCTGGACGCCGTGGTGCACGCGGTGGTGGCTCGGCGTGTTCATCACGAGCTCGATCGGCCGCGGCAGCGTCCGCACCGCCTCCGTGTGCAGGAGGAACTGGTAGAGCAGGTTCCAGCTCTGGGCCAGCAGGATCGCCCACGGCGGGAAGCCGATGACGGCCAGCCAGAGCCAGAAGACCGGCGCGGTGAACGGCGACCAGTCCTGCCGCAGCGCCGTCGACAGGTTGTAGTGCTGCGACGAGTGGTGGACGACGTGCGTGGCCCACAGCATCCGCACCCGGTGGTGCCCGCGGTGGTACGCGTAGAAGGAGAGGTCCTCGGCGAAGAGCAGGAGCAGCCAGGGCCACCACTCCCCCATCGGCATCTTCAGTGGCGACAGCTCGTAGACGCCGGCGAAGACCACGACCGCGCCGAGCTTGAGGATCGCCTTGAAGCCGAGGCTGCCGAGGCCCATCGTGATGCTCGTCGCGGAGTCCCTCGCGTCGTACCCGACCGGCGCCGACGGATCCTCGGCATGCTCGTGCGCGGCGTGCCGGAGCGTCAGGACCTCGAGCGCCATGAAGAGCAGGAAGAACGGGATGGCGTAGAGGATGGGATCGGACACGAGCCGGCGCTCCAGACTGGTTGGACCAGATGCTCAACTGGTTGTACCAGTTGACCGCGGTGACCGTCAAGACGTGAGCGGCCCCCAGTCGACCGTCCCGGGTCCGGCCGCAGGACGACGGGCCGCTGACCGTCGGTCCGCGGAGCGACGCCGGGCGGACGGGGACGCGGCGCGGAGGTGCCCGCCGGCCCGCGTTCAGGCGGCGGGGACGTCGCCCTCGAGCTGCGCGGCCACGAGCGCGGAGGCGCCGTCGGCGTCGCCGTCGCGCACCGCGGCGGCCAGCGCGCGGAGGGCGCCGGCGTCGTCCGGGGCCAGCGCCGCGGCCAGGTCCGGGAACGCGGCGACGGCCTGGTTCAGCGAGTTGAGCATCAGGCGGTAGGCGACGTTCCCCGCCCCGGCGACGATCGCCCGCCAGAGGTCCTCGTAGGCGGCGACGACGCTCGCCGACGGCACCGTGCCCGACGCACCGGGGCCCGCCCCGTCGGCGGCCGCCGGGGCGGACCCCCCGGCGGCCGTCCTGTCGACGGCCGCGCCCTCGCGGGACATGGGACCCGGCGCGCCGCCCGCGTCTACGGCGGCCGCGACCGCGTCCACCAGCGACGCGACGTACCGGCGGGCGCCGTCGTCCGCCCGCGCGACGAAGCGCCGCGCCGCGTCGACCCCGATCAGCGCTCGCAGCTCGAGCACCGACCGCACGACCTCGGCCGGCGGCCCGGCCTCGGCGCCGGCGTCGCGGACGAGGTCGAGCAGCAGGTCGAGCCCGCCGGTCTCCCGCCAGTCCTGGACGCGGGTCGC
Source organism: Patulibacter sp. NPDC049589 (assembly GCF_040675535.1). Taxonomy (NCBI): domain Bacteria; kingdom Bacillati; phylum Actinomycetota; class Thermoleophilia; order Solirubrobacterales; family Patulibacteraceae; genus Patulibacter; species Patulibacter sp. NPDC049589. The sequence goes on from NZ_JBFAPC010000152.1 coordinate 9,382, forward strand.
CCCGCCCTGGGTGATCCGCACGAGCCCGGCCTGCTCCAGCCGCTTGAGCGCCTCGCGGACCGCGTGGCGGTTGACCCCGTGCCGCTCGGCGAGCGCGCGCTCGGAGGACATCGCGTCACCCGGGGTCAGGTCGCCGGCCAGGATCTCGGCGCGCAGGCGGTCGTGGAGCACGTCCGAGACCCGGCGGGCCGGTCCCGTCGCTCGTCCGTCGGCCGCGCGCTCCACCATCGGCGCGGATTCTCGCAGCGGGCCCGCGGCGGCGTGGTCGTCGCCGCCCGCGGACGTTCGCCGCGGCCGGGGCGAGCCGGACCCCGGGCCCGCCCCGAGCCCCTCGCGCGATCGGGGCGGAGCCGGACGGCGGGGCCGGGGCCGGGCGGCGACGCCGTCTGCGTCAGGATCCGGGGCGATGCGAGCCACGGACGGCGGCGGGGGGATCGGGGCGACCCGCGCGCGGCGGTCCGCGGCGCGCCTCTGGGCGAGCACCCGGCCCCGCCGCTGGCGCGCCGTGCGAGCCGGGGCGGCGATCGCGATCCCGCTCGTCACCGGCGCGGTGCTCGGGCACGTCGCGGAGGGCGTGCAGGCCGCGCTGGGGAGCTTCGTCGCCCTCTACGCCTCCGACGCTCCCTACCGCCGGCGGGCCCGGCGGCTGGCCGAGGCCGCGCTGCTGCTCGCGGCGGTCACGGCTCTCGGCACGGTCGTCGCCGGGAGCGTGCTCGCGACGTGCGTCGCCGGCGGCGTCGTCGGCGCCTCCGTGACCCTCGGTGCGCTTGCGCTGCGCGTCGGTCCGCCGCGCGAGTACTTCGTGCTGCTCGTCTTCCTCATCGCCACCGCGCTGCCCGTCGATCCCGGTGCGTGGGCCTCCCGCGGGACCGGGCAGGAGATCGTGCTGGTCGGCGTGATCGCGCTGCTCTGGGTGGCGCTCTGGCTCAGCACCCCGGCGTTCATGACCGGCGGCTCGATCCAGCCCCTGCTGGTGGCGACCGCCCCGGTGGCGCTGGTCGGCGTCGGCATGACCATCGTGATCATCACGGGCGGTATCGACGTCTCGGTCGGCGCGGCCATCATGGTGTGCTCGGTGCTGACCGCGAAACTGCTGGTCGACGCCGAGGTGAGCCTGGGCATGGCGGTGCTCGTCGCGGTCCTGGCCGGCGGTCTGCTCGGGCTGGTCAACGGCGTGCTGATCGCCTACGGCCGGGTGCACGCGATCATCATCACCTTCGGTACGGCGAACCTGTTCCTCTTCCTCGGCCTGCAGATCTTCGGCTCCGGGACGGTCAACGGGATCCCCGGGACGCTCGGCTTCTTCGGCCGCGGGCCGGACGGGCGGACCCTCGGCATCCCGCACGCCTTCCTGATCACCCTGCTGATCACCGCGGCCGCCTGGTGGTACCTGCGGCACACCGCGGGCGGCCGGCACTTCTTCGCGGTCGGCGGCGACGCGCAGGCCGCACGGCTCGCCGGCGTACGCGTCCAGCGCCGTGTCCTGCTCGCCTACGTGCTCACCGGCCTGCTCGTCGGCCTGGCGTCCTGCTTCGTGATCGCGCAGGGCACCTCGACGCTGGACCAGTCGGTCGGCTCCGGCAAGGAGCTCGCCGTGATCGCCGCCGTCGTCATCGGCGGCACCTCGATCATGGGTGGCCGCGGCTCGGTCCTCGGCACCCTGCTCGGCGCGCTGCTGGTCCAATCGGTCGCCTCCGGCGTCACCCAGCTCGGCTGGAGCTCCCAGCTCTCCGACCTGTTCGTCGGCATCTTCATCATCGTGGCGGTCGGTGCTGACCTGCTGCGTGCCCGGGCGAGGAGGTCCCGATGACCGCGACAGCGGCACCGGTCCGGCAGCGGCCGGACATCCTGAAGGTCCTGCTCACCCAGCGGATCCCGCTGCTCGCGGTGCTCATCGTCGCCGTGGTGATCACGTTCTTCGTCAACGACGCGGGCGGCTACCTGACCGCGCCGTACGACTTCGACTACATGTCCGCGGCTCTGATCAACGCGGTGCCCCTCGCGATGCTGGGCCTGGCCGAGCTGCTGGTGATCCTGTCCGGGCGGGGCGGCATCGACCTGAGTGTCGGCGCGATCGTGAGCCTGGCCGGGATGGTGTTCGGCTTCGCGTACGGCGAATGGGGCTGGCCGCTCTGGGTGGCGATCCTGGCCACCGCCGGGTTCGGCGCGCTGTGCGGGGCGGTCAACGGGTTCCTGGTGTCCTACATCGGGTTCCCGGCGCTGATCGCGACCCTGGCCACGTTCTACGCGTTCAAGTCGATCGCCATCGTGATCAACAGCCAGCAGCCGATCAGCACCCCGCCGATCCAGGACCTGTTCTCGCTGAGCAAGTCGGTGGAGCTGCCGCTGTTCGGGCAGTACATCCCGGACGTACCCCTCGGGATCTTCACGTTCCTGCTGCCCACGGTCGTGGCCGTCTGGCTGCTGCTGGCGCGTACCGCGTACGGTCGCCGGCTCTATGCCATCGGCACCAACGACGTGGCGGCGCGCTGGTCGGGTCTCCCCGTGCGCGACACGCGCTTCAAGGCGTACGTCTATGCGGGTCTGATCTCCGGCCTGGTGGCCGTGGTGACCGTGGCCCAGTTCGCCTCGGCCCGCCCGGACGCGGGTGTCTCGGGCAGCGGCATGGCCCTGCCCGCGATCACCATCGCCGTGCTCGGCGGGGTGGCGATCACCGGTGGCATCGGCCGGGTGGCCGGGGTCGTGCTCGCCACCCTGCTCATCGTCTGGCTCAACGCCGGCATCCTGCTCGCCTTCGTCGGTAACGAGGGCGCGCAATACCAGCTCCTCGCCCTCGGCACGGTCCTCGTCTTCGCGGCCCTGCTGAACGGGCTCACCAACCGACGGTACGGAGGTACCTCATGACCCTCGACGCTCTGGACGACTTCACTGTCGAGGTCCCGAGCTGGGCGTACGGGAACTCGGGCACCCGGTTCAAGGTGTTCGCCCGGCCCGGGGTGCCGCGCGACCCGTACGAGAAGCTCTCCGACGCCGCGCAGGTGCACCGCCTCACCGGGCTCGCGCCGCGGGTCTCGCTGCACATCCCGTGGGACCTGGTCGACGACTGGGCCGACCTGAAGGCGCACGCCGACAAGCTGGGCGTGCGGATCGGCGCGATCAACTCGAACCTGTTCCAGGAGGACGACTACCGGCTCGGCTCGCTGTGCCACCCGGACGCCGCGGTCCGGCGCAAGGCGGTCGACCACCACCTGCAGTGCCTGACCGTGATGCGGCAGACCGGCTCGACCGACCTGAAGATCTGGCTGCCGGACGGCCTGAACTACGCCGGGCAGGACTCGCTGCGCGGCCGCCAGGACCGGCTCGCCGAGTCGCTGCGCACGATCTACGACGCGCTCGACGACAACCACCGCATCCTGCTCGAGTACAAGTTCTTCGAGCCGCACTTCTACAGCATGGACATCCCGGACTGGGGCACCTCGCTGGTGCACTGCATGGCGCTCGGCGACAAGGCGACAGTGGTGCTGGACACCGGCCACCACGCGCCGGGCACCAACATCGAGTTCATCGTGATGCAGCTGCTGCGGGTGAACAAGCTGGGCGCGTTCGACTTCAACTCGCGCTACTACGCCGACGACGACCTGATCGTCGGCTCGGCCGACCCGTTCCAGCTGTTCCGGATCATGTCGGAGATCGTGTCGCAGCGTGCGCACCTGCCCTCGTCGGGCGTCAACTTCATGCTCGACCAGTGCCACAACATCGAGGAGAAGATCCCCGGTCAGATCCGCTCGGTGCTCAACGTCGAGCAGGCCCTGGCCAAGGCGCTGCTGGTGGACCAGGAGGCGCTCGCCGCCGCGCAGCGTGCGGGCGACGTGCTGGGCGCG
>NZ_JBFAPC010000153.1:0-13176 GCF_040675535.1 Patulibacter sp. NPDC049589
GGGGCGGGCGGGGGGGGGGGGGGGGCGGGGGGGGCGGCCCCCCCCCCCCCCCCGGCTCCAGCCGCTGGACGCCGATCAGGTCCGTCGTCGTCGCGTGGGTGCGCGGCGCGCCGCCGACGCGGTGGTCGATCTGCGTGATCGGCAGGCTGACCGTCCCGACGGTCACCGGGCGGACGTCGCGCGTGTCCGAGGCGGTCGCCAGCGGCGGGACGTTCGCCGTTACCAGGTAGACCGGGCGCCGCCGCACGACGCGACCGAGCCAGCGCGAGAACCGCGGGTCGTCGAGCGTCGCGACGGTCTGGTGGGTCGCGTCGCGGGCCGCGGAGAGCATGAGGACCTGCCGGTCCTGCCGCAGGGCGAGCGCCGGCCCGAGCATCGCCCAGGACGTGTAGCCCGGGCCCATGATCACGAGCGGATCGCGGCCGGTGATCAGCGCGTCGACGTCCTGCACGCGCTCGGGGACGCCGTCGAACTCGGTGACCGTCACGGCCTGCTTCGCGTCGCCGAGCGAGACGGCGAGCGTCGCGACCGTCAGCACCCCCGCGAGGGCGACGGCGCCCAACCCGAGCCGACTCTGGCGCCGTGCGCCCCACGCCAGCGCGACCGCGACGCCCGCGAGCGCCGCGGCGACGGGGAGCGCGACCGGGAGGTAGCGCCGGGCGGTCCAGTACTGGTCCGGGACCAGCACCTGCGGATCGCGGGCGACGAGGCCCAGGGCGACGACCGCGAGCGCGAGGAGCGGGACGAGCGGGACCAGGCGGCGGCGGTCCTCGGCGTCCGCCGCCAGGACGAGGGCGACGACGCCGGCGCCGGTCAGCAGGATCCCGGAGCGAGTCGCGTACTGGCCGAAGATCTCGAGCCCGAGCGACGGCGGGTGCACGGCGAGGACCAGCGCCGCGAGGGCGACGACCCCCGCCGCTGCGCGGCGGACCGGCGCGCGGTCCGCGACCCCGCCCAGGGCGCCGAGCCCGCGGACGCGAAGCGAGGCCGGCAGCGCGGTCGCGACGGCCGACACGACGACCGCGGCGACGGCGAGGATCAGCACGATCGCGGTGGGAGAGACGCCGCCGAGCACGTAGCCGATCGTCTCCTCCGTGTAGCCCTTGGAGACGGTCAGCGCCCGCAGCGCCGCGATCGCCACCAGGGGGGTGAGGCCGACGACGAACGCCCGCGCCGTGGCGCGCTCCTCGCGGGCGAGGAGCAGGGCGACCAGGGGCGCCACGACCAGGAGCGGCCAGGCGTCGGGCCGGACGAGCGGTGCCGTGCCGATCGCCGCGCCCGCGAGGACCGCCGCCCGCGCGCCGCCGCCGCGGAGCGCGAGGGCCGCGGCGATCCCGGCGGTCAGGAGGACGACGCCGGAGGGGACCTCGGTCATCGGGTAGCGCGAGAAGTAGATGAGCGCCGCGTCGCCGGCGAGCAGCACGCCGCCGGCGATGGCGGCCGGGGTGCGCAGGCCGGGCCGGACGAGGAGCGACGCGACGCCGGCCGCGAGCAGGGCCAGCGCGCCGCCCAGCAGCGTGATCACCCACTGGCCGGCGCCCCCGGTGACCGTCGCCCCGCCGGCCATCGCGGCCGGGGTCAGGTGGTAGCCGTGGGGGACGACGGAGAGCGGGCCGCGCCGGTCGGAATCGCGCACGAAGAAGCCCGGCAGCGGCCGCTCGTCGCCGGCGCCGAGGGTCGAGGCGCCGAACCGCGCCATGCCGTCCCGGGCGTCGGGATCCAGCGTCTGCTCCAGTCCGCCGTCCTGGCGCAGGTGCTCGGACGTCATGACGTAGAAGCCCGCGTCGCGGCCCCCGAGGTCGAACGCGTAGGCGGGCACGGTCGCGGCGGCGGCACCCGCGAGCGCGAGGACGACGATCGGCAGCGCTGCGACGCGCCGGGCGTCGCCGGACCCCGAGACGGCCGCGGCGACGAGCAGCAGGCCGACGATGCCCACACCGACCGGACCGAACCAGCCGGCGTCGGCCAGGCCGAGCAGCGGCACCGCCGCGACGAGGAAGCCCGTCCCGACGGCGAGCCCGGCGCGGGCGGCGCCCGGCAGGCGGGCCGCGACGGACCCCACGAGGCCGTGCCCCGCGACGCCGAGGAGCACCGCGACGGCGGCCGCGCCGAACGGCCGGACCGGCGTGAGGGACGCCACGATCGCGAGCAGGAACGCCGCTGCGGCGACGACCCGGGTGGGCCACGAGGCGCCCACCAGACGGCGGGCGGACGGGATGGACGTGCGCGCCGCGATGGCGGAAGTGAATCAGGACGCCGACGGCCCGCGACGCGCCGCCCGTCGCGCTCCCTCCACGAGGCCGGGCACGGGCCCCTCGTGCGACGATGGGCCGATGAGCAGCGAGATCCGCGTCGCGGTCGCCGGAGCGGCCGGCCGCATGGGCAGCACGGTGTGCGACGCGGTGGAGGCCGCCGACGGGATGGTCCTCACGGGCCGCGCGGACCCGTCGCTCGGGACGACGCTCGCCGACGTCCTGCCGGACGCTGACGTCGTCGTCGACTTCACCCAGCCCGCGCAGGCCGTCCCCAACGCCCTGCAGTGCCTCGAGGCCGGGGTGCACGTCGTGATCGGGACGTCCGGCTTCGACCTCTCGGCGCTCGAGGGCAAGACCGGCGCGAACGTGTTCTTCGGGCCGAACTTCGCGATCGGTGCCGTCCTGATGATGCGGTTCGCCACGGAAGCCGCCCGCCACATGCAGAAGGCGGAGATCATCGAGCTGCACCACGACAAGAAGCTCGACGCGCCGTCGGGCACCGCCGCGCACACCGCCCGGCTGATCGAGGAGGCCACCGGCACCGCCCCGCCCGTCCACTCGGTCCGGCTGCCCGGGCTGGTCGCCCACCAGGAGGTCATCCTCGGCGGCCTCGGCGAGACGCTGACGATCCGCCACGACTCGCTGGACCGGTCGTCGTTCATGCCGGGCGTCGTGCTCGCCGTCCGCCGCGTCGCCGGGCTGCCGTCGTCCCCGACGGTCGGCCTCGACCGGCTCCTGTTCGACGACTGACCCGGGCGGCCGGACGGGACCCATGCAGCTGCGCGCCGCCACCCCCGCGGACGCCGAGGCGATCGCGGGCATCGAGTTCGCGGTCGCCCACCACGCCTACGCGGAGCTCGAGCCGCGGCGGGTCGTGCTGCTCGAGCTCGAGGACCTGGTAGGGGAGTGGCGGAACCGCCTCGGGCCGCAGCCGGATCGCCTGATGGGGGAGTGCGTCGCGAGGGTGGCCGAGCTCGGGGGGCGCGTCGTCGGCGCGGCCGCCTGGCTGACGGCCCCCGGGCCCCCGCCACCGTTCGCGCCGGAGGGGCGGCTGACTCACCTCATGGTCCATCCGGTCGCCCAGAACGCGGGTGTGGGTTCGGCGCTGCTCGTGGCGGCAGAGGACGCGCTGCGGGCCGTCTACGCGGATCGCGACGTCGCGGTCCGCGCGCAGACCCAGGTCCACCAGGACGCGTGGTGGGCCACGCGGTTCCTGGAGGCCCGCGGCTGGACCCCCGAGCCCGACCCGCCCGCCGACGTGCTGCCGCATCCGAGCTGGACGACGACGCTGTGAGCGTGCCGCCCGGCCTCGAGCTGCGCTTTGCCGGCATCGCCGCGCTGCCCGGCGTGCTCGGGCTCGTCCAGGCGGCGTACCGCGGCGAGTCGAGCCGCGCGGGCTGGACGACCGAGGCCGACCTGCTCGACGGCGGGCGCACGGACGCAGCCCTGGTTCGGGGGCTGATGGTCAGCACCCGCGACGCCGTGCTCGTCGCCGGGGACGGCACGGTGCCGGTGGCCTGCTGCGCCGTCGGCGTCCACGACGGCCGGGCGTCGCTCGGGATGTTCGCCGTCCGGCCCGTGGCCCAGGGCCACGGCCTGGGTGCCGGCGTGCTCGCCTCCGCCGAGGCGTACGTCCGGGACCGCTGGGACGTCCCGGCGCTGCACCTCAGCGTCATCCGCCAGCGGGCCGAGCTCCAGGCCTGGTACGTCCGCCGGGGGTACGTGCCCACGGGGGAGACCGAGCCGTTCCCGTACGGCGACGAGCGGTTCGGCCGGCCGCTGCGCGACGACCTCGAGCTCGTCGTCCTGCGCAAGCCCCTGCGCTGACGGCCGCCGGGCCGGCCACCCGGTCAGCCCCCTCGGGGCCCCCGACGAGCGGGGCGACGCCCGATCGTGAAGATCCTGTGGCTCCTCGCAACCCGGCGCATGCGATGGCCCGGGTCCGGACAGCCGTGAGCCCGTCCGCGGTGCTCCCGCGGACCGCAAGCACCATCGAGGCGGGGCCCCTCCGGCCCCGCCGGATCCCCCCTGAGCAAAGGACCATCCTGTGTCTCGGAACCCGTCGTCGGGCGGCCTCGCGCCGTCCGTCCTCCACCGGACCGCGCCCGCCGCGGCTCCCGTCCCGACCCCGCGGCCGTCGCCCGTGCCGCGTGGCCGTCGCATCCTCGCCGCCACCGCAGCGACCGTCGCCGTCTTCGGCGTGACGATCGCGGCCGCGCCCCAGAGCGCCAGCGCCGACGGCCTCGCGCCCGGCCCTGTCTCATCGCCCCCGGGCGCCGCCCAGGGCACTCCGCCCGCGTCCAACCGCGGCTACCAGGCCGGGGTCGCGGGCTTCGACGGCGTCGGCGGCGGCGTCCAGGTCTCGGGCAACGGCGACCGCGTGGCGATCACCGGCTTCCTCGGCATCGGTGCCGGCGGGTCGCTCACCGCCGGCGCGGGCGACGTGCCCTCACAGTCCTCGGTCGGCATCCGCGGCCGCGCGTCGGTCTCCGGCCCGCCCGGCAGCCCGTTCTCCGGCTCGATCCAGGCCGACGCCAACACCGCCGGCCAGGCCACCCTCGGCGGCGCGCTCAACGCGACCGTGCCGGGCACCAGGGCCGGCGCCCAGCTCAGCGCCGGCGTCTCCGTCGATCCCTCGACCGGTCAGGTCACCGGTCGCAACGCCGAGAGCCTCCGCAACAGCTACGGGTCCGAGGCGTCCCTGTCGGCCACGGGCACCGTCGTGATCCCGACGAAGGACATCAACGACGCGATGGCCGCGTACGGCCAGGCGCAGATCGACGACGCCAATGCCCAGCAGGCCGCGTGGGGCCAGATCGGCGGGTGGATCACCGACGCCGCGAAGTCCGCCCGCGACGGGATCCTCGGCGCCCTAGGCGCCTACGGCAAGGCCCAGGTGGACAGCGCCGACGCCCAGCAGGCGGCGATCCGCTCGATCTTCGGCGGCCCGGAGCCGGACGCGCCCGCGCCCGCCGTCGACACGCCCCGGACCGAGGCGCCCGCCGCACCGAAGCCCGAGGCGCCGAAGGCCGACACCCCGACGACACCGGCACGCGACGCCGACACGCCAGACGCGATGACGCCGGATGCGGATGCTCCGGACGCAGCGACGCCCGACACGACGACGCCGGACGCGGACACGCCGGACGCAGCGACGCCCGACACGACGACGCCGGACGCGGATGCTCCGGACACGAGCACCCCGGACGCCGCGGTCCCGGACACGACGACGCCCGATCTCGGGTCGCCGTACTTCGGGTCGCCGGATGCGACGACGCCGGACCTCGGAGTCCCCGACACCGACGCGGCGACGCCCGACTCCGGCACCCCGGACACGACGCCGGACGTGTCGACCCCGGAGACCAGCACCCCCGACGTCTCGACGCCGGACAACGGCACCCCCGACGCGGCCGCGCCGGACCCGAGCGGGCAGGACACCGACACGCTCGACGCGTCCAGCCCGGACGCCGGCACGCCCGACGTCTCGGTCCCGGACGTCAGCACCTCGGACGTCAGCACCCCCGACGTCTCGACCTCGGACGTCAGCACGCCTGACACCGGGGGCTCCGACATCGGCGGCAGCAGCGACGCCGGCACCCCCGACACCGGCTCCTCCGACATCGGCGGCGGGGACTACGGCGGCTCCTCCGACATCGGCGGCGGGGACGTGGGCGGCGGCGACTTCGGCGGCGGCGCCGAGGCGTCGTTCTGACCACGGGCGGGGTGGGACGGCTGACGCGTCCCGCCCCGCCCCGCCGGCCGGCCCGGATCAGGCCGTGGCGTCGCCCAGCGCGTCGCGGATCCGGGCCGGCAGCGCGGTGTAGCGCGTCGCACCGTCGACCCGGCCCAGGGCCTGTCGGACGGCGGTGCGGTCGCCGACCATGACGCAGGCCTTCTCGGCGCGGGTGACCGCGGTGTAGAGGAGGTTGCGGGTCAGCATGTGGCGGTGCTCGAGGAGCACCGGCACGACGGCGACGGGGATGCTCGACCCCTGTGCCTTGTGGACCGTGCAGGCGTAGGCGAGCTCCCAGGTGTCCAGGCGGATCAGCGGCAGGCGGATCGTCCGGCCGTCGTCCATCTGCAGCAGGGCGTCGTCCCCGTCGACGCGGACGAGCATGCCGAGCTCGCCGTTCATGACCTCGGACTCGTGGTCGTTGCGGGTCTGCATCACGCGGTCGCCCTCGCGCAGTCCGCTGCCCTTCGCCTGGCGGCCGCCGGGGTTGAGGATCTCGCGCATCCGGACGTTCAGCGCCTCGACGCCGCACGCCCCGCGCCGCTGCGGCGCGAGGACCTGCACCCCGCCGACGGCCGGCACGGCGTAGTGCGACGGCAGGCGCGCGGTGGCGAGCGAGACGATCTCGTCGGCGGCGGCCAGCGCGTCGGAGCGGTCGATGAAGAAGAAGTCGCGGACGTCGTCGGGCCCGGGCTGCGTGATCGGCGGCTGCCCGTGGTTCATCGCGTGCGCGGAGCGGACGATCAGCGAGCGCTCGGCCTGGCGGAAGATCCGCGTCAGCCGGACCGCCGGGACGACCTGCGACTCGAGCAGGTCCTGCAGCACTCGGCCCGGCCCGACGGGCGCCAGCTGGTCGACGTCGCCGACCAGCAGCACGTGCGTCCGCGGCCCGACGGCGCGCAGCAGCGCGACGGCGAGGTCCAGGGACAGCATCGAGGCCTCGTCGACGACGAGCATCCCGCCGTCGGGGATCGGGTCGTCCTCGTCGTGCTGGAAGCCGTCGCCGGGGACGAACCCGAGCAGCCGGTGGATCGTCGTCGCCTGAGCACCCGTGGCCTCCGACAGGCGCCGCGCCGCCTTGCCGGTCGGCGCGCACAGCAGGACCGAGCGCCCCTGGTCCTTCAGGACCCGCACCAGCGCGCGCATCGTCTGCGTCTTGCCGGTGCCGGGACCGCCGGTCAGGATCGACAGCCGGTGCGCGCACGCGAGCCGGACGGCCTCCCACTGCTCCGGGGAGGGGAGGGGGTCGGAGCCGCGCGGCGCGCCCTCGGCCACCGACGGGTCGGTCGTCGGCGGATCCTCTTCGACCGTGATGTCGAGCGTCGGGACGTCCGTCGTCATCCGGGCGACGATCTCGGCCAGCAGGGTCTCGGCCTCGTCCAGCTCGAGCGTCGCGACACGGCCGTCGCGGTCGACGACGGCGTGGTCCGCGATCAGCCCGGCGAGCGCCTCGCCGACCGCGGGGACGAGGGCGTCGACCTGCGACCACGGGGCATCGCGGCCCGCGAGCAGCCGGGTGGTCCGCGAGATCGCCTCGTCGTGGGGGAGGTGGCAGTGGCCGTCGTCCTCGGCCCGGGCGAGGGCGTGGACGAGCGCGGCGCGCCGGCGCTCGGCGCTGCCGGGGTCCTCGCCCAGCGCGATCGCGATCGCGTCGGCGGTCGGGAAGCCGATGCCCGAGCGCGTCGTCAGCCGGTACGGGTCGGACTTCAGCAGCCCGACGTCCGGCTCCTCGCCGAGCGCCCGGATGACGCGGCCGATGGTCGCCGCGTCCAGGCCGTGGCGCTCGAGCAGCAGCCGGACCGCCCGCGGGCCGGCCTCCGCCCGCCACGCGGCGACGGCCTCGGTGAGCTTCTCGCCCGTCAAGCCCTTCACGCGGCGCAGGACGTCGCGCGGATCGCGGTCCAGCCGCTCGAGCAGCTCGGCGCCGAAGCGCTCCAGCAGCAGCTCGGCCGCCTTCGGCCCGACGCCCGGGACGCGCTGCAGGACGCGCGAGACGGCATCGTCCTCCGTCGGCGCGACGCTCTGGAGCGTCCGGACCTGGAAGCGCTCCCCGTGCTTCGGATGCTGCGTCCGGCGGCCGCTCGCCCGCACGACGTCGCCCTCGTCGAGGTGGCCGACCGGGCCGACGACGACCTCGTGGCCCCCGGGGACCGCGTCCTTGCCCGACGGGACCGCGTCGAGGACGGCGAACTGGCCGTCGTCGCTCCGGAAGCGAACGTTCACGACCTCGAGCTCGAGGGTCTCCTCGTCAGGGCCGCCGGGCACGGGCGCACGGTATCGGTCCGGTCGGCCCGGGCCCGTCCCGCGCAGGCCCGGCACCCGATCGCCGCCGATCGGGAACACCTCGCCCGCCCTGCGTGGCGGCGCGGGCCCGAGCGGCGGCCCCTACCCCCTCGCGCCGCAGCGAAAGCCCCGCTCTGGGAGGATTCGTCGGGTGTCCACCCTCGGGACGATCATCACGGCCGTCGTCACGCCGTTCACCGACGACTTCACCGTCGACGAGGACGCCTTCGTCTCCCTCCTGAAGCACCTGGCCGACAACGGCTCGGACGGCTTCGTCGTCGCCGGCACCACGGGCGAGGGCTCGACGCTGTCCGTCGAGGAGCACCTCGACCTCGTCGCCCTCGCGGTCCGCGAGAAGCCGGCCGGCACGACGATCATCGCCAACGCCGGCGGCAACGACACGCGCGAGTCCGTCCACCTGACGGAGCGCGCGACGGAGCTCGGCGCCGACGGCACGCTCAACGTCGTCGGCTACTACAACCGCCCGAACCGCCGCGGCATCGTCGCGCACTACCGGGCGGTCGCCGCGGCGACCGACAAGCCGGTCGTCCTCTACAACATCCCGTCGCGGTCGACGCTCGACCTCGACAACGACCTGCTCGCCGAGCTGGCCCAGATCGAGCACATCGACGCGGTCAAGCAGGCGAACAACGCGAACCTCGCCCTCGTCGACGGCCTCGACCTCTACGCGGGCAACGACGACGTCCTCGCCCGCACCCTCGACCTCGGCGGCGCCGGCGGCATCTGCGTCATCTCGCACCTGGTCGGGCCGCTCCTGCGCGAGATGGTCGACGCCACCCCCGAGCGCCGCGCGGAGATCGACGCGCACCTCCAGCCGCTCAACCGGGTGATGGGCGTCACCACGAACCCGATCCCGATCAAGGCCGCCCTCGACCTCGTCGGCCGTCCGGTCGGCGGTCTGCGGCTGCCGATGATCGAGGCCGACGACGCCGAGCGCGCGCAGATCCGCGCCGTGCTGGCCGACCTCGGGCTCCTCAAGTAGCGCGTATCGGACGCGTCGCAGACATCCCGGTTCCTCGGCCCCGGCGCACCAGCGCCGGCGGGTCGCACCCTCCGTTCCAATTATCCGAGTGCCCCCGCCCACGGCGGGGCCTCTGACCCGCGAGCGGCAATCGGCCGCGACGCACGGACGGAAGAGGAACACCCCATATGACCGGACTCAATCGACCGGCACCGAAGACCCTCCGCATCCTGCCCCTGGGCGGGCTGGGCGAGATCGGCAAGAACATGACCGTCGTCGAGTACGACGGCAAGATCGTCGTCATCGACGTCGGCGTGCGCTTCCCGACGGCCGAGCAGGTCGGCATCGACCTCGTGCTGCCGGACTTCAGCTACCTGAAGGACCGCGCCGCCGACATCGAGGCGATCGTCATCACCCACGGCCACGAGGACCACATCGGCGCGCTGCCGTTCGTCCTCAAGCAGCTGGGCGGCGCCCGCCACGCCCCGAAGATCCTCGGCCTCCCGCTCACGATGGCGATGGCCAAGAGCAAGCTCGAGGAGCACCGCCTGCGCGAGGTCCCGCTGACCACGGTCAAGCCGGGCCAGACCGTCAAGGTCGGCACCTTCTCGCTCGAGTTCATCCACACGACGCACTCGATCCCGGACACCGCCGCGGTCGGCGTCAACACGCCGCTGGGCACCCTGCTCTTCACGGCGGACTACAAGTTCGACCAGACCCCGGTCGACGGCGGCCCGGCGGACTTCCTGCGCTTCTCGCGCTACGGCAGCGAGGGCCTCCTCATGCTGCTCGGCGACTCCACCAACGTGGACCGCCCCGGCTGGTCGCCGTCGGAGTCGCTCGTCGGCCCCGCGCTCGAGGCCGCCTTCGCGCCGTTGCGCGGCCGCATCATCGTCACGTCCTTCGCGTCGAACCTGCACCGCGTGCAGCAGGTCATCGACGCCGCGGTGAAGCTCAACCGCAAGGTCTGCCTGCTCGGGCGGTCGATGAAGAAGAACACCAACATCGCCCGCACGCTCGGCATCCTCCAGATCCCGGACGGCGTCCTCGTGCAGCCGCGCGACCTCGAGCACCTGCCGGACCACCGCGTGCTCGTGATGTCGACGGGCTCCCAGGGCGAGCCGCTCGCCGCGCTGCGCCGCATGGCGTTCCGCGACCACCCGCAGATCCGGATCCACGAAGGCGACACCGTCGTCTTCTCGGCGACCCCGATCCCGGGCAACGAGCGCGCCGTCAACGAGACGATCGACAAGCTCTACCAGGCCGGCGCGAACGTCATCACGCACAAGGACGCGCCGATCCACGCGTCCGGCCACGGCTACCAGGAGGAGATGAAGATGATGCTCAACCTGACCAAGCCGAAGTACGTCATGCCGATGCACGGCGACTACCAGCGCCTGCGCCTGCACAAGAAGATCGCCATCTCCGTCGGCGTGAAGGACGACAACGTCTTCTGCGCCGAGAACGGGCTGCCGGTCGAGATCGACCAGCGCGGCGCCCGCTTCGGCAAGCCGATCACGTCCGGCGTCATGTACGTCGACGGCACCGACATCGGGGCCACCGCCGACGCCGCGCTGCGCGACCGCCGCTCGCTGTCGGCCGACGGCCTCTTCGTCGTCGTCGCCACGATCGGCGACGAGGACGGCAAGACCGTCGCCGAGCCGGAGCTGCTGTTCCGCGGCGTGCCGTTCAAGCACGACGAGCAGTTCCTGAGCGCCGTCCGCGATCAGGTCGACGCCTCGGTCGAGCGCGCCGCCGCCGACAAGATCCACGACCTGGACGAGATCCAGCGGATCCTGCACGACGACGTCGCCCAGCTCGTGTGGGTCGGCGAAGCGGACCGTGCCGGCGGTGTCGACGAGGAAGGTGCCCCGGTCAGCGAAGCCGCGGGTCTCGTTGAAGACGCCGTAGGCGCGGGCCACCTCCCCGTGCGGCCAGAAATCGGCGAGCAGCGGGAAGCCGAAGCCTTCCTGCTCGGCCCAGACCTTGTGGCTGTAGACGGAGTCCACGCTGATGGTGAGCACCTGGACGGCGTCGTTCACGTAGGCCGGGAGGTTGTCCCGCACCTCGGTGAGCTCGCCCTGGCAGGTGCGGCTGAAGGCCAGCGGGTAGAAGACCAGCAGGACCGCTTTGCGCCCGCGGAAGTCGGCGAGGCGCACCTCTTGGTTGTTCTGGTCCTTGAGGGTGAAGTCCGGCGCCGGCACGCCAACAGAGATCGGCATCCACTCAGCTTAAGCCCGGGCGGACGCCGACCTCGGCGAGGTGGCAGTGAGAGCTACTTCTTCTTGGCGCCCCGCGGGGTGACCAGGCGTGCGCCGGTCCAGTCCTTGCCGGCGTTCACCGTCGAGGTCTGCTGGAGGCCGGCGGTGGGCGCCGCCTCACTGATCTCGCTCGGCTCGACGTGTCCGTCGCGGCCGGCCTTGGGGGTCAGCAGCCACACCACGCCTTGATCGGCGAGGGGGCCGAGGGCGTCGGTCAGAATTTCGAAAAGGTCGTCGTCGCCGTCGCGGTACCACAGCAGCACCGCGTCGACCACCTCGTCGGTGTCCTCGTCGACCAATTCTCCGACGCGTTCGGTCAGGGCGTCACGAAGATCCTCATCGACGTCATCGTCGTATCCCATCTCCATGACCACCATGTTCGGCTCGAAGCCGAACCGGTCCGCCAGGCTGCGTACGCCGTCGGCCTGACCCGCGGTCGCGCTCACTGTCCAAATCCTCCTAGCCGTGAAACAACACCGGAACCTTGGGGTAGTCCACACACTCCGGGCTCCTCGCGCAAGTGGCGCACCGAGTGTGTGGCAATTTACCGCGCCAGCAGGGTGTGGGCACCCTGTGTGATGGCATCCTCTCCCACCAGGACCTGCTGGGCAGCCGGACCGAGCGGAACCGGTGCGTCGGCGGCCGCGACCCGGCGCACGGATCCGACAAAAGCCCCATCGACCAGGGCCGCCAGCACGCCCTCGCCGACTCCGCCGGAGCGCCGGGTCTCGTCGACGATCAGCACCCGGCCGGTCGCGGCAGCCACATCAGCCACCCCGAGCTGGATCACGACGTCGTCGATCCGCCGGGTGGCCGGGCCGGTGTCCTTCTTCGACGACGACGCGACCGTCACGATCGTCCCGTCCGGCGCCCGCACCACACCGCCGTACCCGAACAGCGACTTCTCCGCCGGCTTGATCGTGGTCGCGCCGGCCTCGAGCGCCGCGTCGATGATTGCATTGACGTTCGCCGGCTGGGCGAGGATCAGCGACAGGGTGAAGCCGCGGAACCCGGTCGTCGGCTCCTGCGAGGCCCGGACCCGCACCCAGGCACCCAGCCCGAGGACGTCGGTGTAGAAGATCTTGGCAGCGGTGGGGTCGGCGACCTCGAGGGTGACGTGCTCGACGCTGGTCATGACGGATTCCTTTCGAAGCGTTGAAGAAGACCGAGGACGTTGCCGTTGGGGTCCTCGACGATGGCGGCCCGTTGCCCGGCGCCGACGTCCTTCACGTCTTGACGCGTCCGCCAGCCCGCCTCGACGGCCGCGCGCAGGCTCGCGGTGACGTCGGTGACGTGGCAGTAGCCGACCGGACCGGTCATCCCGTGGTTGTGTCCGTTGGGGTCCAGGCCGATCTCCTGGTCCCCGATCCGGAAGCCGACGTAGTACGGCTCGTCCGCGTAGGGCTCGACGCCCAGGACGGTCCCGTACAGCGTCTTCGCGGCGGCCAGGTCCCGTACCGGAACGATGATCGTCTTGATGGACATGGGAGAAGCATGCCGCCGGGCGGGCACGGCCGGCATCCGTGCCGAGCACGGAGAGAACCACGGAGAACCAACACCGGGGCGTACGCGAGAATGCTCCCGTGTCGAAGCAGCCGGCGGGAATCTCGCCTCGTGAGTCCGAGATCCTGGCCCTGGTCGGAGAGCACCGCAGCAACGCCG
>NZ_JBFAPC010000154.1:0-13124 GCF_040675535.1 Patulibacter sp. NPDC049589
TGCGCATGCTGTTGCGTTTTCAAAGACCGCCGCGCCCTACGGACCAGGTGTTCAAACTCTGGAGGCGCACACCAGACCGATGTCCGGTGCGGGCTGGGAACCGTAGCGCATCCGCATCTGCCGTGTCGAGACCGTGTCGGTCTCTGGCTTGGCGCTGCGCCGCGGTGACCAGCGGCTCGATGAATATACATACGGGCCTTCTGGCGTGCGTCGTGACCTTCGCCATTTGGCGAAGATCTGCGCCCTTCAGGTGGCCCGCGGGGCCAAGATCGCCTTTCACCACTGAGGATTCGGGCCGGGAAAGAATTTTCAGATTCTTTCCCCTGCGGCCCGTTCCGTGCGGTAGGCGTCGTTTCTGACCTCGTTCCGGCCCTGTCGGCCGGTTCGACATCCATCTACCCAGAGCCCCGAAGTCGAAACCACGCTTCTCCGGTCGTGCACTTCCCGTCGTCGCTCCGGGATCGGGATCCCGGAGCGCACGGCCAGCCGGATCCTCTGGGTCCCTTCGCCCGGCTGGTGTCCCTTCGCCCGCGAGGGACTCGTCGACGCGCTGCACGTACTCGTCGGTCCCAAGCCTCCGGGGCGACGCCCTCGACCCATGACGGCCGGAGTCGACTGGCCCCCCGGTTCAGGGAGGCCGTGTCCCGAGCGACGCGCCCGTCGTCCCCTGCCGCGACTCCACGGCGGCGTGCCGATCTCGCTCGACCTCGTGGCGGATCGGCGTCGTGGATGGCACGCGGCATCCGGGCCGTGAACGTTCCGGGCACTCCCGTCCTCCGCGACCCGCGGGCGTCACCGCCGGCGGTCCGTGGTCGGTGCGGTCCCCGGGCGGTGCGGTCCCTAGTGGTGCGGGGTCAACGCGGTGACGATCCGCTCGACTGCCAGCGGCGAGACCGCATCACCCGCCGCGGCGAGGCCCACCGTCGCGCCGGCCGACAGCAACGGGACGCCGCGCAGGCAGATCGCCCGGTCGCCCAGGCCCTCCAGGTGCTCCCAGTGCAGGACGCCGTGGACGGGGATCCCGGCGATACCCCGCTGGTCGAGCGTCGCGCGGACGACCTCCGCCTGCCACAGGGCGACGTCGACCACCGGTGAGCGGTCTCGCCCCCGCACGCGGAGATGGACGCCGTCGCTCTTGACGCGGCCGGTGCTGGAGTCCGATCCGGCGACGACGACGCCTCCCGGCCCGACGACGACGTGGTCGATGACCGTGCTGGTGCCCGCGACTCCGAGCCCGTGGATGACCCGCACCCCCGGTTGCAGGGCAGCGAGGGCGTCGAACAGCGGTTCCGGCGGGAGGTCCCCAGCCATGCCACGCTCCCAGCAGGGGCCCCACCACTCGGGCCCGGCGTCCGGGCCGCCGGGGAGACCGATCAGCTCGGCCTCGACCTCGCGGCGCCGGGTCCGGACGATGTCCGCTCGCGCGGTGGCCCGGTCCTGGGGGCTCGAAGCGTCCCGCGAGCCGGAGCGATCGTCGTCCGGGCCACGTCCTCCGGGGCTCGGGTCGGCATCCGTACCCCGTTCCCGTCCGCCGCGTCGGCGGACCGCCGGGCGCCGGGGGTTCGACGTCCCGCGCCGGCCTCCCGCGAGCGCGGCGACGACGTCCCAGAGCGCCGGGCTCGTCGCTTCCCGCGAGGTCGATGGACGGGCGCCGGGCATGCCCCTGGTGTCGGCACACTTCGGCTCCGTTTGTGACTTCTTCGCCGCAGACGGACGGTCGTTCGACGCCGTTCGTCCGGGTCACCGGCGCTCCGTGCATCCCCGGCGGAGCGCTCCACGCTTCTCCGGCGCGGTCTTTCAAGGCGCGCAGCGGTGGGGTCCGGCCCGGCGCGATCTCGCGGTCGCTGGCCTCCGCGCCCGCCCGCGGGCTCAGGCCGATGCCCGGGCCGACAGGTCAGCAGCTACCGACGTCGCCGTCCCGGACGGCGCAGCTGTGGCAGCACCGCGCGCCGTACATCTGGCCGGGGACGAAGCGCTCGTCGCACCGTTCACAGTCGCGGAGGTGCTCCGCACGGAGGCCCTTGACCTCGGAGATCGCGAAGTCGAGGTCACGGCTGAGCTGCTCGATCGGCACCCGCTCGACGAGGTGCACGACGTCGCGCATCTCCGAGAAGGGGTCGTCCGGCGCGATCCAGCCGACGTCGAGCCAGCCGACGAAGAGGCCGGCCGGCGACCGGGCGATGCCGATCGCATGACCGGCGTCGCTCCACAGTCCCCCGACGACCCGGAGGTCGAGACGGAGCAGCAGGGATTCGACGGCGTCGCTCGTGTCCTGGAGGGCGACGGCATGTTCTCGGACTGATACGGACCACCACACGCGGCCAGACTATCCCCAACGGTGTTCACCGAGTAGCGGATTCTGGTGGTTGCCCTCAACGCAGCAGTCGCGGGTCGTCGCGACCCCAGACCACGCGGCCGATCTGGGCGGGCGGCGGGATCTCGTCGCGCGGCGGCAGGCTGAGGGCGATGTCGCCCACGGGCTCCGGCAGCGGATCGCCCGGCAGCAGCACCAGGGCGGTGACGACCGGGAAGTCCCAGCCGCCGACCTCGTCGACGGATTCGACCCGGAACCGGGTCGCGCGGGCCATGAAGACGAGGCCCTGGGCGGCCTCCCCCGCGGTGTGCCACATCGGCATCACCCGGACGCCCGGCGGGAGCAGCAGCCGGACGAGGGCCTTCCCGGGCCCGGCGACCGACATCGCGTGGCCCTGGTGCAGCGTGCAGTCGCAGAAGCCGGCGTCCTCGAGCGTGTCCCCGGGCTCGAGGGGCCCGTCGGGGAGATCCGTGACGTCGCGGTCCCACACGCGCCAGAGAACGAGCGGCTCCTCGAGCGGGGGCTGCTTCTCGAGCACCGAGTCCAGGGCGGTGATCGCCTGGAGCAGCTCGGACGGCACGACGGGGCGGTCGGGATCGGGTCGGGTCATGCGTGCGGTGCTGGAGGCGGGGATCGACGGGCGGGCCGACAGGGCTGCTCGGCGGACGGGTCGTCTCGGACGGTGCGACCAGCTTGCCAGCCTCGCGCGCTCGACGTCTCCGCGCTCCCCGCCACGCGCGCGGTCGGCCGAGGAGGCGGTACGGTGCGCTCGTGTCCGACCCGCTCTTCCGCCTCGTCTGCACCCCCGCGACCCTCACGAGCTCGCCCGAGGGCTGGGCCGTCGAGATGCTCCAGGACGGCGCGGTGGCCGTGACCGCCGACGCCGGCGGCCTGGCCCGCATCGACGAGGCCGCCCGCACGATCGGCGTCACGGCGATCCCGGTCGTCCGGACCGAGGCGACGCCCGAGGCCCAGGAGCAGACCGTCATGGCCCACGCCGACGGGCTCGCGCTCGTCTGGGTCGCGCCGGAGTTCAGCGACGCCGCGCAGGCCTGGGCCACGAAGCGCGGCCCGATGACCCTGCTGCTCGGCAGCCACGGCGAGCTCTCCGCCGAGGAGCGGCGGCGCGTCGAGCGCTTCGTCGCGATCCTCAGCGGCCAGGCCGCGTAGCGGCACGCCCGCCCGCCGTCAGGCGCCCAGCCGCGCCAGCAGATCGGTGAGCGTCGGGCCCAGCGGGGTGTTGAGGACGACGCCCGCGAGCGCGTCGCCGCGCGTCGGGCTGAGGGTCACGATCGCCACCGGCGTGCCGTTCTGCGCCGCGCGGCGGACGAAGCGGTAGCCCGAGAAGACCACCAGCGACGAGCCGAGGACCAGCAGCGCGGGCGCCTCGTCGGTCAGCGCGAAGGACCGCTCGACCCGCTCCTTCGGGACCGACTCGCCGAAGAAGACGACGTCCGGCTTCAGGGTGTCGGCGCCGCAGACGTCGCACAGCGGCACGACGAACCCGGCGACCTCGACGTCGTCCAGGGTGACGTCGCCGTCGGGGCGGATCTCGCCGCTGTGCGCCGAGAACGTCGGGTTGTCGGCGGCCATCCGCTCGTCGAGATCCCAGCGGCTGGTGCGGTCGCCGCAGGTCAGGCAGACCACCTGCGAGAGCGTCCCGTGCAGGTCCACGACGTCGCGGGCACCGGCCGCCTGGTGCAGCTCGTCGACGTTCTGGGTGACGATCGCGCCGAGGTGACCGCCGTGCTGGAGCCGGGCGACCGCGTCGTGGCCGGCGTTCGGCGCGGCGGCGGAGAAGTTCCGCCAGCCGACGAACGCGCGGGCCCAGTAGCGCTGGCGGGCCTCGGAGGAGCCGACGAAGTCGCGGTACTGCATCGGCGTGACGCGCCGTTCGCCGTCCGGGCCGCGGTAGTCGGGGATCCCGGACTCGGTGGAGAGCCCGGCGCCGGAGAGCACGAGGGTCCCCGGTGCTGCCTCGATCATCCGCGCGAGGGCGTCCAGGGCGGTGTCGGTGTCGGCCGCGGCCACCTGCGGAGTATGTCGCGGTGCGGTCGGCGTGCCGACGGTACGGGGGATCGGGCGGGGCGGTTGCGCGGGCGCCGGGCTCACCTCCGGCGCAGCCACTCCCCCAGGATCGGGTCGAGGAGCCGGATGCGACCGTCGGCCGCGCGGACGACGTGCTGACCGTCCTCGACGAGACGCTCGGTGACGGACTGCAGCGTCGAGCGGGCCAGCCCGTGCTCGGCCGCGGCCGCGGTGGAGACCGGGGACCGTCCGTCCGCGAGGGCGGCGACGACCGCGCGCTCGTTGCGGCTGAAGCCGCTCCAGATCGCCTGGCAGACGTCGGCGCCCTCGGCCACGGAGCGGTCGAGCGCGACCTGGGCCGGGTCCGGCACGTCCTCGGCCCGATCGAGCACGTCGTAGAGGTGGTGGGCCAGCAGCATCGTCCGCTGCGGGTGACCGTCGGCGGTCGCCACGATCCGGGCGGTCAACTCGGCCGTGGCGCCGGCCGGCATCAGGGCGTGGACCTCGCGGGTGGTCTCCTCGATCGGGAGCGGCGGGAGGTCGAGAGGACGGGCCTGCCCGAAGAACGGGCGCTCCCGGTCGGTGAACAGCCGGCGCATCAGCGACGGGGCGCTGCCGGCGAAGAGGTACGCCACGCGGTCGGCGTGGTGCTGGATGACCGAGCGCAACAGGCCGTCGAGGTGGTCGTCGGCCGTGAGCAGGTCCTGGAACTCGTCCATCGCGACGATCACGAGGTCGCCACCGTCCGCCAGGTCCGCCGGGAGCTGGAGCAGATCGCGGATCGCGGCCCGCGCCTCGTCGGGGCCGAGGGACGTCCGCGCGGACCGGGGCGCGACCTTCAGCTGGACGCCCGCGGGGCCGACCGTCAATCCGAGCCGGGCGAGCCGCCCCTCGAGCGCGCCCGATCCGATGCCCGGCAGCTCCCGCAACCCGTCGACGATGCGGTCGGCGGCGTCGGAGACCGTGGCGACGCGGTCGAAGTCGATGAGGCACGCGTGGTGCCCGGCCGCCCGCATCGCGGCCAGGTGCGCGCCGAGCAGGGTCGTCTTGCCATAGCGGCGCGGAGAGGCCAGGCGGATCGCGACCCGGTCCGAGGCGGCGCGCTGAAGGGCGTCGAGCTCGTCCCGGCGGTCGATCAGCCGTGCCGGGTCGAGGGGTCGCTGGTATTGGAACGGGTTGACCACCACGACGAAGTGTACGAAATGCTCGTGCACTGCTGTACGAAGTTTTCGTACACCTGCTCCGTGCGTCCCGCCGGCACGACGGACCGGCGCACCCCCGTCAGCCACCGATCGCCCGCAGGACCGCCGGGGCGTAGCCGTCGGCGTGCCCCGTCGCGTTGGGGTGGAAGCTCTCGCGGAGCGGGTGCGAGAGGCCGTTCAGCCACTCCCGGTCGTCGCAGACGGCGTGGCCGCGGAAGGACGGCACGACGTCGGCGAACGCGAACCCGGCGGCGCGGGCGCGGGTCCGCAGGATCGAGCGGAGAAGGTCCGCCGTCCCGTTGAGGAGCCGCTGGTCGTCGCGGCTGAAGAACGTGAACGCGCCGCAGTCGATGCCGTTGAACAGGCGCGGGTAGCCGACGACGACGACCCGTGCGGCCGGCGCGCGACTCCGAATCTCGGCGTAGAGACCGTCGAGGCGTACGGGGAGCGTCCCGCGGATCGTCCGCTGGGCCCGCGTGACCGGCGGGCCGCACCGGGCCACCCACATCGGCAGCGCACAACGGGCGATCACGCTCGTGAAGCCCGCGTCGTTGCCGCCGATCGTGATCGTGACGAGGGACGTGGCCGGCGAGAGCGCGCCGAGCTGGTCGCGCCGGACGTCGGCCACCTTCGCCCCGGCGCAGGCGACCGTCACCAGCGTCGTGCCCGGCACCCGCGCCGCCACGACCGCCGGGAACGCGGCCGGGGAGCGGCGGCAGGCCCCGTCGGACTCGTCCCCCGCGCCGAGGCCCGACGAGTACGAGTCGCCCAGGGCGACGTAGGCGCCGGCGAGCGCCCGGCCCGGGACCGCCAGGGCGAGCACGGCGACGGCGAGGAGCAGCGCCAGCGCCGCGGCGGACGTGGGGCGGGGCGGGAGGCCGGGTGGGTCGGGCATGGGCGGCAGGGCGGGCGGGGTCGGGCGGGCGGGGTCGGGCGGGCGGGTCGGGCGGGCGCACCGTCGGGCGGTCGTCGGTCTCGCGCGTCTCAGGACGTCGTCGGGGCCGACGACCAGCGCTGCGCCAGGCCACGGAGGGCGACGTAGCCGACCTCGGGCTCGGAGCTGCCGGGCGGGTCGCCCGTGCCGAGGAGGTCCGTGCGCTCGATCGCGCGGGCGATCCGGGCCTGGACCGTCCCGACGCCCAGCCACTCGAGGGCGCGGTCGTCCTGGTCGCTCGCCACGACGCGGCCGAAGCCGTCGAGGTCCGAGAACAGGAGCACGTCGCCGATGACCCCCGCGCGGTCGTCGAGGGTCGCGACGGCGAGGTTCACGACGTCGCCGGCGCGGTCCACCTCGAGGACGTGGCTGGTGTAGCGCTGCCCGTCGTCCGCCCACGAGACTCGGGCGCCACGCAGGGGCGTGAGGCGGTGCGCGTGGGCCCACCATCGCGGCTCGCGGACGCCGGTAGCCGCCAGGCGCCGGGCCGCCGCGGCGACCTCGGGGACCACGCCGTCGCTGCCTCCGAGCTGGAGCGCCCGCAGCGCCGCCAGGGCGCGGTCGTCCGCCCGCTCCTCCAGGTGCGCGGCGTAGGCGCGGCCGACCAGACGCTCACGCTCGACGGGCGAGGTGTCGGCCTCGTCCGCCGGGGCCCACCAGACGCCGCACGCGTCCGAGCCCAGGAGCTCGGCGGCCAGCGGGTCGGTGACCGACGGGGCGGTGTCCAGGAGCGCCTCGAGCGTGGCGTGCACGATCGTCGCGGTGGCGTGGGCCTTCCAGGCAGCCTCGCTCGGGCCGACGGGCCTGGTGGACGATCGGCGGGGCGACGTGGAGCTCATGCCCGCACGATCGCTCCCGAGGGTGCGCGGAATCGAGGGCCCGAACGTGCCGGGTTCGTGGCGAGGGGGCGCCCGAATCGCGCGGCGCCGTGGAGATCCGGTCGGTGGTTCGCCGGAGGGGGCGGGTCGGCCGGCCACTGGCGGGCTACGCCCCGGTCGTGGGGTCGTGGGGTCGTGGGGTCGTCGGGTCGTCGGGACGTCGGTCAGATCGTGCCGCGCAGCCGGCGGCCGCGACCCTCGCAGACCATCCCACCGGTGCGCGGGGTGTAGCGACAGCGGAAGATCCGGCCGGCGTCGCGCACCGTGAACGGGCGGGTGTCGCCGATCAGGACCGAGCGCTCGTAGGCCGCGCGGACCACCCGCTTGACCACGGTGCACTTCAGCGCCGTGCCGCGGAGCGAGACCGCCGCGCGGGCCTGGGTGGCCGGGACGGCGATCGTGCCGCACCGATGGACCGGCGATGCGGCGGCACCGGCGGACGGAGCGACCACGCACACGGACGTGACGAGGACGGCGAGCGCGACGACGGACGGCGCGAAGGACCGGTGGGCGGGCATGGGCGGAGCGTAGAGCCGGACGCCGGGTCCCGACCCCGTCCCATTCCCGCGTACACCCGCAACCGCGGCCCTCGCGCGCACTACGATCCGGCGATGCGCGCCGCCCCGCTCCTGACCATCGCCGCCGTCGCCGCCGGGTCCATCGCGACCGTCGCGGTCACCGCCGGCCCAGCCGCGTCGGCGACGTCGACGGCCTGCAAGGCGAGCATGGTCAAGGCGCTCGCGCTCGAGCAGGACCACGAGAACGTGTCGTTCTGGCTGTCCAACGGCGGCGGCATCTCGACGACCTGCCGGGACCTCAACGGCGACGGCCGCAAGGACGGGCAGTTCCTGATCAGCAGCGGCGGGACCGGGGGCGCGTTCGCGGGCGGCATCGTCGCGGACGACGGCAACGGGCCCGCGATCCGCGCCTGGGTGATCGGCCACAGCAAGACGTCGTCGGGCTTCTACAAGGGCGTTCCGGCGTTCGCGTGGCCGGTCTACCGCAAGGGCGACCCGAACTGCTGCGCCACCGGCGGCTGGAAGGTCCGCCGGTTCAAGCCGTCGGGCGACGCCTTCAAGCAACAGCGGACCGTGACCCTGAAGTCGCAGAAGTACCCGCTGAAGGCGAAGCAGTAGGGCTCGTTCGGATCGTCGCGCGCGGGGTTGCTGCCCGCGTCGCGTGAACCGGGGCGCAGGGCGCCTCGCCCGGGGCTACCAGCGCCGGCCGGGTCGGTCGCCGTCGGGCTCGCGGTCCGCTCCCGTGCCCGCGCCGCCGGCGTCCCGCGGGTCGGCCGCGTCGCCGGCCGGGGTGGTGTCCGAGTCGTCGGCCGCGTCGGGGTCGGGGTGCGTGTCGCCGCCGACCGTGTCCTCCGGGTCGACCGGCCGGCGCGTCAGCGGGCCCATTCCCGGCCCGCCCGGGCGGGCCTGCACCGTGCCCGCGCTGGCGAGGAACCCCAGAACGACGGCGATGCCGACCGCCACGTGGCCGTGGTCGACGAAGCCGACGGCGATCAGGAGCGCGGCCGCGTAGGCGACCGTCGCGATGGCCGAGGCCAGGAAGAGCAGCCGGCGGTCCCGGGTGAGGTCGGCCGCGCCGCCGCGGTCCTCGTCGCGCGGGGCGACGAGCCGGCCGATGTTCGCCGCGTCGCAGAGGCCGACCCACAGCGTGGCGGCCGCCAGCTGGTCGATCCCGCCGTCGGAGAACCGCACGAACCCGGTGACCGCATCGAGGATCGCCAGCGCCGCGAAGGCCGGCAGCACGGCGACGGCGAGCGTCCCGACCATCCAGGTCATGACGGCCCCGAGCCGCACCGCGCTGGGCACGTTCGCCGCCCGCGCGACCCGCACCACCTTCACGCAGGAGACGACGAAGATCAGCAGGAGACCGGCGAGCAGGGGGAGCATGGTTGGGGCCGCAGGGAGCGGGCGTCGGTTGACGGCGGCGCGGCCAACGATGCCACGAACGGGGCGGACCGCGGGGAACCGGCGGGTGCCGGTGGCCGGGGCACGGTCCGCTTGGAGAGGCCCTGGGGGCTGCTCCGCGCGCCGCGGATCAGGCGCCCGCGACGCGAACGTCCGTCGCGGCGAAGTCATCGCCCTTGAACAGCAGCGGCTCGTCGCGATCCACGGCCAGGGCGTAGGAGCAGCAGTCCCCGTAGTTTGAGCCCCGCCGGGTGCCGTCCCTTGCCGAATCGCCGCCAGGCCACGCGGCCGGCTCGGCCTGGCGTTCGTCCACGGGTACGACGCGAACGTCGGCGCGGTGCAGCAGGAGATCGAGCTCGCGGCCGCCGGCCTCCCCGAAGCGGGCCTCCAGCACGACCGAGGACTCCAGCAGCGTGGCGGCGGAGATCGCCCGGACCGGCGCGTCCGCCATCGCCCGCGTGAACCGCCCCCGGTCGGGTTCGTCGGTCAGCACCGCCACGAGCGCCGAGGTGTCGAGGACCATCAGGTCGGGAGCCCGGCCGCGTCGTAGCCGAGGATCGCCGCAGCATCGCGGGCGTCGAGGACCGGAAGCGCGCCGCTGCGTTCTGCGATGCGGTCGAGCTCGGCGGCGAGGTCCCGTGCAGGCCGGTGGCCGCGGACCCGCTCCAGCCGCTCGCGATGGCCGTGCTCACCGCGGTCGTCAGGGTCTCCCCCGTGCGCTCCGCGAGCTCGCGGGCGAGCCGGTCGGTGTCGGGATCCTTGATGTTGATGGCCATGGGTGCGGGCTGCTCCCGAGAGGATCGTGTGAGTGGGGTAGATCCCGAGGAGGATTCTCCCCGGTCATCGCGTTCCGATTCCTCGGCGGTTCGTGCCGGATCGCATACGTTCCCGGCGGATCGACGGCCCGCCGTCCTCTCGCTCCCCTAGCGTCGTCGGCGATGGCTCGTGCTCAGTCGACCGGCCCGCGACTCTTCGTCGCACTCGAACCTCCCGCCCCGGTGCGCGAGGAGCTCGCGGCGTGGCTGCGGGTCCAACGGCCGGTCGCGGCGATCGTCCGGCCGGTGGCCGCCGCGGACATCCATCTGACCCTCGCGTTCCTCGGCCCCACGGACGCGGGCGCGGTCGAGCGGGTCGTCGAGGCGGTCGCGTCGGTGGGGTCCAGCGCGGTCTGTCGCGGACTGTCGACCGGTGCGCCCCGCTGGCTGCCGTCGAGCAGCCCGCGCGCCCTCACGATCGACGTCCACGACGACCGCGGCGACCTGGGGATGCTGCACCACGACCTGTCCGAGGAGCTCGCCGCGGCCATCGGCCGGCGCGACGACCAACCGTTCCGGCCGCACATCACCGTCGCCCGGCGCAACCCGGCGCTCCCCCTGCCGGCGCGCCCGCTCGCGCCCACCCCGTCCCTCGAGTTCGAGGCAGCGGCGATCGCGCTGTACCGGTCGGCCCTGTCGCCCGACGGCGCGCAGTACGGGGTCGTCGAACGGGTGCCGATGACGGACGACTGAGGCGGCGCGCTCACCAGGATCCCGGCCGCAGGTCGCGAGCCCACGGCATGGGCTCGTCGTGCCGCCAGCACTCGCGACGAACCTCGTGCAGGCAGCGGTCGCAGGCCGTCTTCGCGAGCGTCCGCGCGACCTCGCCGTCGGGAGCGGGCTCGAGCAGGACGCTCGGGCCGACGGCCCCAGGACCCATCCCGCGGTAGTGCCAAGCGCGGCCGTCCTCCCCGAGGAACAGCAGGATCGTCGACTCGCGGTGGACGAACTCGTCGACGCGCGTCCCGTCGGGAAGGCGGTGGGCGTCGGTCCACTCGAACAGCTCCTGCGGACGAATCGCACGAACGGCCTTCCGGATCGCGGCCCATCCCGGCTTTGCATCCGGGATCGCGACGGTCCACCGACTGCGGCCGCCCGCGGCTCCCATGAGCGGTCTCACCGCCTCTGCGCGGCCGGCGTCGTCGGCCTCAGGGGTGTCGTCGATCGGCTCGTCGCTCATACCGAAACGATCGTGGCGAGCGTTGCCGCGACTCCAGGGACCAGCCGTGCCGGATCCGTGCCGGGTTCGCAACGCGGCGGCCGTCCTGCAACTTCTGTCCCACGCCGTCTTCCGGGCCGCCGATCGTCTCCCACGACGCGACTCGGTCGGCGCGCCGACGACGCCACGGCCCCATCGTCGTCGGCGCCCCTCTGGCGTCCCGCCGTACGACGGCGGCGACGCCGTGACTCGCGCGTTCCCCGATCTCCGCGACCCGCCCCATGCCCTCCTTCCGCTTCCTCCACGCCGCCGACCTGCACCTCGACACCCCCTTCTCGGGCCTCGGCCGCACCGCACCGCACGTGCGGCGCGAGCTGCAGGACGCGTCCCTGCGGGCGTGGGACGGGCTCGTCGACCGATCCGCTCGAGGAGGGCTGGCAGGCGATCGCGGCCGACGGCTGGCCGGCGCGCGTCACCGTCTGCCCCGCCGGGGACGTGACGACCGCCGGCGGCGGGGCGGCGGGCGAGGCCCTGATCGCCGAGGCCCGCACCGGCGACGTCACCGGCTGGGCGGCCCGTCGTGCCGACCACGACGCGACCCCGCTGCCCCTCGCCATGGACGACGTGCTGGTCAACGTCTCCCCCGAACCGTGGCGGACGTCGTGGCCGAGGTGGCGTCCGAGCAGCGGGTGCTCTTCTTCACCTGCCATCCGGGGACCCGGGACCTGCTCGTGCGGGCGGCCGCCGCACGAGCCGCGACGGCCGGAGGACGGACCGCGCGGGTGGAGGAGCTGGGGCGGACGGGCTGAAGACGGGGACGAGGCCCGTGCGGAGTCAGCTGGTGCCGTCGAGGTCCCAGAGCAGCGTGCGGATGGTCTGCTCCTCGCGTACCGCCCGTCTGCTCTCCCGGATCGCTCGGGCGACACCGCTCAACGACGGCGGAACGTCGTCGGACGGCAGACGGTCGACCGGTGCGCCCTGGTCGCGGTGCGCGGCATGGTCCGCCGCCGACATCCGCCACGCCGTTCCCCCCGTGACGGCGAGCAGGTGAGCAACGATCCGCAGGCCGTCCGCGTCCATGTCGCCGTGATGCCGCGCCGACGCTCCACCGGCGACCACCGCGCGCAGCAGGCGCAGGACCGCCGCCGACGGCCAGCCTTCCGTGCAGACGAGCGGCGGGCAGGACGCACCGAGCTCGTCGGCGGCCGCCGCGACCACGTCGGGGTTCTCGCAGACGAAGACCGTGGGGCCGATCACGAGGACGTCCCGGCCGCGCAGCTCGCGGAGCGTCAGCACCCGCGGCTCTCCGGCCTCGGCGGCGGCGCGAAGTCCGGCCTCCAGCGGCGAGGCCCCCGGAGGCCGGAGCCCCGCGCAGAGGACGGTGCTGGAGAGCTCGTCGCAGATGACGCCCCACCGGTCGTAGCGGTCGCGCCGTGCCTCTGCGCCGCCGGGCGCGTCGCCATCGTCGTCGAGCCAGGCGAGAGCACGCCGGACCGTACCGTCCAGCGGCGTGCCACGGTCCAGGGCGTGCGGGTCCCCGCTGGCGGAGGCCGGGCCGAGCCGCAGACCGGCGGCGAACCGCGCGAGCGTGACCGGGGGGTCCGCCGGAAGGGCGGCGACCGCCTCGAGCGCCGAGGCGAGGAGCACGAACGGCGGGCCGCCGGCGACGCGACGAGCAAGGCCCGTCGACTGCTCCCGCGCGAGCCAGCCGCGAAGGCCGGGGTGACGTCGGAACGCCCGGTGCCGTTCCAGGGCCGCCCACTCGGCGGCGTCGGCGGCCGCCCGCCCCCCACCCCGCCGCCCCCCCGCCCGCCCCCGCCCGGCAGGAGTTCGGCGGGTAGGGCTGGAGGGTGTTAGAGCCGCGGTATGAAA
>NZ_JBFAPC010000155.1:0-13111 GCF_040675535.1 Patulibacter sp. NPDC049589
TTCGGCTCCGGCTGGGTCTGGCTCGTCAAGGGCGAGAACGGCCTCGAGGTCGTCTCCACCCCCAACCAGGACACCCCGCTGGCCGACGGCAAGACCCCGCTCCTGGGCAACGACGTCTGGGAGCACGCCTACTACCTGACCTACCAGAACAAGCGCCCCGCGTACCTCGAGGCCTTCTGGAACGTCGTCAACTGGGACAAGGTCGCCGAGCGCTTCGCCGCCTAGGAGACCTGGACGCCGCCGGGCCAGGACCCTCCCGGGTCGGGCCCGGCCCGTTCGGCGGCCGGCCCGTCCGGGTCGTGGCCGCCGACCGGCACCGGCCCGACGGCTCAGCGGTCGTCGGCGACATCGGATTCCGGGCCGGGGCCACCCCGGCCCGCCGCACTCCGCCCGTCGGGGCGCGCGGTCGACGCGGCCCTCAGCCCGAGCGGCTGAAGCGGCGCCCGGCCGTCGGCGACGACGCCTCGTCCGCGAAGGCCTTCACGGCCTCGACCGGCGTCTGCCCGGCGTCCGCCAGCGCGTCCTGCTCGGCGCGCTGCTTGTCCTTCTCCATCTGCGCCAGGCGCTCCGGCGTCATCGCCGAGAGGTCCTCGTTCTCCGACAGCCACTGGGTGGCCTCGGCGGCCTCGCGCTGGTCGATCACGACCTGCTTGCCCGACGCGTAGTAGCGGTCGATCTCCTTGAAGAGCTCGTCGACGAGGTCGGCGGTCTTGACCTTCTTCAGCGGCTCGCCCTTGGAGAAGATCATCCCGGCGTCCTTCGCCCCGGTGATGCCGAAGTCGGCGTGGCGGGCCTCGCCGATGCCGTTGACCGCGCAGCCCAGGACGGAGACCTCGATCGGGTCGTCGTACGCGGTCAGGCGCTGCTCGACCTCCTGCACGACGGAGTCCATGTCAAACTGCAGGCGGCCGCAGGTCGGGCAGGCGATCAGCACCGGGCCCTTCTCGCGCAGCTTGAGCGCCTTCAGGATCTCCCAGGCGACCTTGACCTCCTCCTCCGCGTGGAAGGTCGAGAGGCTGATCCGGACGGTGTCGCCGATGCCGTCGGCCAGCAGGGTGCCGAGGCCGACGGCGCTCTTCAGCGAGCCCGTCCACTTCGTGCCGGCCTCGGTCACGCCGAGGTGCATCGGGTAGTCGATCCGCTTGGACAGCAGGCGGTTGGACGCGATGGTGTTCGGCACCGACGTGGACTTCATCGAGACCTTGAAGTCGCCGAAGTCGAGCGACTCCATGAGCGCGACGGTCTCCTCCGCCGCCGCCACGAGCGCGCCGATCGGGTCGGTGAACTCGAGCTCGCGCAGGTGCTTGGGCAGCGAGCCGGAGTTGACGCCGACGCGGATCGGGACCTCGTACTCCTTGGCCGTCGCGACGACCTCGGCGACCTTCTCCGGGCCGCCGATGTTGCCGGGGTTCAGCCGGATGCAGTGCGCGCCGGCCTCGATCGCCTTGATCGCCAGCGTGTGATTGAAGTGGATGTCGGCGATGATCGGGATCGGCGACTGCTTGACGATCGTCCTCAGCGCCTCGACGTCCTCGTTGCGGGGCACCGCCACGCGCACGAGGTCGGCCCCCGCCTCGGCCACGCGATGGATCTGGGCCATCGTCTCGGGCAGGTTGGCCGTCTCGGTCTTCGTCATCGTCTGGACGGCGACGGGGGCCCCGCCGCCGATGAGGACGTCGCCGACGCGGATCTGGCGCTTGGAGGACACGAACCGATTGTACGCGGGACGGATGAACGGCCGGCGAACCACCCGTGGAGGCGTCCGGATCCGATCATCTACCCTCCCCTGCCGTGCCGAGCACCGACGTCTACGCGACCGCCCGGGGCCCCGTCGCCCGCCTCGCCAGCCCGATCGCCGCGCGGCTGCGCGCGCGCCGGCACGGCCTCCTGGCAGAGCTCACCGGCGTGCGGCCCGGCGACCGGGTCCTCGACGTCGGCTGCGGGACGCTCGGGCTGCGGGCGCAGCAGGTCGACCTCGACATCACCGGCACGGACCTCGTGGACCGGCCGACGTATCCCGGGCCGTTCGTCCGGGCGGACGCGACGGTCCACCTGCCGTTCGACGACGGTGCCTTCGACCTCGTGCACGCGAGCTCCGTGATCGAGCACATCCCGCCGCACCAGCGGGCGGCGTTCGCCCGCGAGCTGCTGCGCGTCGGCCGCGGCGTCTACGTCCAGACGCCCGCGTACTCGTTCCCGGTCGAGCCGCACGCGCTGCTGCCGATCGCCCACTGGCTGCCCGTCGCGCTCCGGCGTCCGTACTGGCGTCTCGGGGCGCAGGGCCACTGGGAGGACGTCCGGCTGCTGCGTCGCGGGGAGCTCGCGGGGCTGTTCCCGTCCGCCGCGGTGCACGCCGAGGCGCTCGGCCCGCTGACGAAGAGCTGGATGGCGGTCCGGCCCGTCCGCTGAGGACGGGCCGAACGGCGCCCCGCCGCCGGGGTCAGTCGCGGTCCTCGGCGCGCTCGGGGTGCTCGATCGCCTCGATCATCCCGGTGTCGAACTCGCTGCCCTCGTTGCGGGTGGCGACGTAGTTGGCGAGCCAGAAGATCAGGCCCAGCCCCATCAGGAGCAACGCCCGCGTGATCTGCTCGGTGTCGTTGGCCACGCGGTGGATCAGCAGCGCCATCGCCGCCACGGCGCCGATCGCCGGCATGAACGTCGGGGCGACGAAGTGCGAGTGGTCGACCGGATTGCGGCGGAGCACGAGCACGCTGATGTTCACGGTGATGAACACGAGCAGCAGGAGCGTCGTGGTCGTCGAGGCGAGGTCGGAGACGTCCCCGGTCGCCGTCAGGATGACCGCGAGGCCGGTGGTGAAGAGGATCGCCCGGAGCGGGGTCTGCCGCGTGCGGTGCACCTTGCCGAAGAACGCGGGGATGATCCGCTGACGCGACATGCCGTAGGTCAGGCGCGAGGCCATGATCATGTTGATCAGCGCGCCGTTGATCAGCGCGAGCACGCCGATCGCCGCGAAGATCTTCACGTGGACGTGCAGCGGGCCGGTCTGCACGATCTCGAGGAGCGGCGTCGTGTCCGTGTCGATCAGCGTCGTGTACGGCAGGACGGCCGGCGCGATGATGCCGATGATCACGTAGAGCGTGCCCGCGATCGCGAGGCCCCCGAAGAGCGCACGCGGGAAGTCCCGACCGGGATCCTTGGCCTCCTCGGCGACGTTGACCGAGTCCTCGAAGCCGATCAGCGCGTAGAAGGCGAGGGCCGTGCCCGCCAGTGCCGCGGGGACCAGGCTGACGTCGTGGCCGGCGGCCTTCGCGTCGGAGGTCGAGAACGCGTTGCCGATGTCGCCGACGCCGTCGAGCAGGGCGCCGAGACCGATCACGACGATGAGGATGAGGCCGCCGAACTCGATCAGCGTCAGGACGACGTTGATCTTCACCGACTCACTGATCCCGCGGAAGTTGACGGCCGCGACGATCAGCAGGAAGCCCAGCGCGATGAGGACGGTCTGCGCCTCGGTCAGGCTCCAGTCGAACAGCTTGGGCAGGTACGTCTCGGCGACGCCGCGGGAGAGCGTCGACGCCGACGCGATGCCCGAGCACATGACCGCGAACGCGACCATGAACGTGAAGAACGGCTTGCGGAACGCCTTGTTGACGTAGAGGGCGGCACCCGCGGCTTGCGGGAACTTGGTGACCAGCTCGGCGTACGCGGTGGCCGTCAGCACGGCGAGGACCAGCGCCAGCGCGAACGGCAGCCAGACGAGTCCGCCGACCTCCGCGCCGATCGTGCCGACCAGCGTGTAGATCCCGCCGCCGACGACGTCGCCGATGACGAACAGCAGCAGCATGTTGCGCGAGATCGCGCGCTTGAGCGGTGGGTCCGCGGCGGCAGCCGGCGGGGGTGCGGTGGTGGCCATCTTGGGGGAACGCTCCGGGGGGAGGTGCGCCGGGAGCCTCGGTCCGAGGCACCGCACGCATCGGTGTGCGACCCAAGCTCTCATACGCGCCCGATGCGCGCCAGTGCGCCAGGTACCTCCCGGCGCGCCGCGCTTCATCCCGCCGGACAACGGCGTACGACGCACGCCGGGGAAGCTCCGCGGCCGCGGCTCCGGTCGCCGGAGGCCGCTCCCGCCCTGCGTGCGGCCCCCGGGTGGCGGCGCACCCGTCCTGGGCGCGCCGCCGGTCCCTCAGCCGTAGAGCGCGTCGATCTCGCCGGCGTACTTCTCGCCGATCGGCTTGCGCTTGAGCTTCATCGTCGGCGTCAGCTCGTCGCCGCCGGGAATCCAGTCGCCGCGGACGACCGAGAACCGCTTGACCTCCTCGACCCGCGACAGCGTCGCGTTGGCCGCGTCGACGCCGCGCTGCACCTCGGCCAGCACATCGGGGTGCACGGCCAGCGCACCGAGGTCGGTGTCCTCGATGCCCTGCTGGGCCGCCCACGCCGGGGCCAGGTCGGCGTCGAGCACGATCAGCGCGGTGTTGAACGGGCGCGCGTCGCCGATGACGCAGACCTGGCCGATCAGCGGGTGCGCGCTCTTGACCGCCGCCTCGATGTTGGCCGGCGACATGTTCTTGCCGCCTGCGCTGATGATCAGCTCCTTCTTGCGGTCGACGATCCAGAGGTAGCCGTCGTCGTCGAGGCGCCCGACGTCGCCGGTGCGGTACCAGCCGTCGTCCTCCAGGACCTCGGACGTCCTCTCCGGCAGGTTGCGGTAGCCGCGCATCACCGGGTCGCCGCGCAGGAGGACCTCGCCGTCCTCCTCCAGCCGCAGCTCCATCCCGGGCACCACGGGGCCGACGCTGCCGATCTTGATCCGCTCCGGCGGGTTCAGGGTGCCGCAGGCGCAGGTCTCGGACATCCCCCAGATCTCGGCGACCGGGATGCCGAGGGCGTGGAAGAACTCGATGACCGGCGCGGGCGTCGGCGCGGCGCCGACGTTGACGGACTCCGCCGCGTCGAGCCCCAGGCGGGCCCGCAGCGGCGCGAAGATCCGCTCGTCCGCGGTCGCCACCGCCGCCTCCAGCTCGTCCGGGACCGGCTCGCCGGCCTGCTGTAGCCGCACACGCTGCGTGGCGGCCGCGATCGCGCCCTGGACGGCGGTGCGCTGCTCCTCCGGCTGCGCGCCGACCTGCGCCTCGAGGCCGGCCTTGAGCTTCTCCCAGATCCGCGGGACCGCGAAGAACCACGTCGGCCGGACGGCCGCCAGGTACGCGGCGATCTGCTTCGGGTCGGGGCAGACCGTGATCTCCAGGCCGAACATCAGCGGCGCGTAGAGATGCGCCCCGCGCTCGGCGATGTGCGCCGCCGGGAGCCACGAGATCACGCGGCCGCCTCCGTGCAGGTGCGCGACCTCGCCGATCCCGCGCATCGCCGCGATCTCGCTGCGGTGCGTCAGCTCGACGCCCTTCGGCGGCCCCGTCGTGCCCGAGGTGTAGATCAGGGTCAGGAGGTCGTCGGGGCGGGCGAGCGCGGCCTCCGCGACCGCGTCGAAGTCCTCCGGCGCCCGGGCCTCGGCGTCGGCCAGGGCCAGGACGTCGTCGGCCTCCCCCGCGTCGTCGACCACGACGACGTGCCGCAGGCCGGGGAGCGACGGCCGCGCGGCCAGGACCCGCGGCAGGTACGTCGCCTCGGTGACGATCACGCCGACGGCGGCGTCGGAGGCGGTGTAGGCGATCTGCTCCGGCGACGAGGTCTGGTAGATCGAGACCGGGACGGCGCCGGCCGTCAGCGCGGCCAGGTCGCAGACGAGGAACTCCGGCCGGTTGCTCATCAGCAGGCCGACGGTGTCACCCCGCTGCACGCCGAGGCCGCGCAGGCCGCCGGCGAGCCGCGCGATCCGCTCGCCGGCCTCCCGCCACGTCCACGAGACCTCGTCGTCCTTCGTCCGCACCAGCACCTGGTCGGGGTGCTCGCGCAGCCCCTGTCGGAAGACCTCCTGAATCGTCCCGACCGCGGTCGCGGCGTCCGTCGTCCCCATCGTCACTCCCTCGTAGGCGTCGCCCATTCCTACCATCGGGAGCATCCGAAAGCCAGACCGGTTGGCCAGCCAGCCAGGACCCCGGGACCCGGTCCGGGCACCCGGGCCCGGCCGTCGGCACGGCCGTGCCGACGGCTACGGCGCCTGGACCTGTCTGGCCGCCGTGCCGTCGGCGAACCGGCCGACGTCGTTGTAGAGCCCGAGGCCGAAGAGCATGATCACCAACACGAACCCGACGAGGCTCGCCCGTTCCAGCCACGCGAACGGGATCGGCTTGCGGCGGATCTTCTCCGCGATCGCCCAGAAGATGTGGCCGCCGTCCAGCGGCAGGAACGGCGCGAGGTTGATGATCGCCAGCGACAGGCTGACGACGCCCAGGAGGATCAGCGCGCGGGGCGTGCTGAACTCGATCGTCCGCCGGGTGGCGTCGTAGGCGCCGGCGACCGAGCCGATCTCGCGCCGGGCCTCGGCGGAGTAGAAGAGCCGCGTAATCGCCTTGGCGGTCTCCGACGTGACGAACCAGATGTAGTTCGGCGTCTCCTTCGCCGCGGTGCCGACGCTGGCGGGCAGGAAGTCGAGTCCGCCGTAGGTGATGCCCAGGAGCTGGCGCTGCTGCTTCTCGCCGGTGTCCGGGTTCTCGACGGTCGTGCGGCGGGGCGCGATCGACACCGTCCGCTGGACGCCGTCGCGCTCGTACGTGACCCGGGCCGGGGTGCTCGCGGTGCAGCCGACCTTCGTGTCCTTGCGCGCGCAGCCGTGCGACGAGATCTGGGTGGTCAGCGCGAGGCGGCGCTCCGTCGCGTTCTTGTACGTCAGCGAGCCGTTGAAGCCGGCGACGTCGTCGATGCGGACGATCTTGTCGCCGGGCTCCAAGACGCCGGCCGCGGCGCCGTTCTTGGCGACCGAGTTGACGACCGGCGCGTTCGGCGTCGGCACCCCGGCGATCGCGTAGACCCCGAAGATCAGCACGAACGCGATGACGACGTTGACGAACGGCCCCGCGGCGATGACCACGATCCGCTTCCACGTCGGCTGGCGGTAGTACGCGCGGTGAGCGACCTCCTCCGGGAGCTCCTCCCGCGGGTCCATGCCGCTGATCTTCACGAAGCCGCCGGCGGGGATCCAGCCGATGCCGTACTCGGTCTCGCCGCGGGTCACGCTCCAGAGCGGCTTGCCGAAGAAGAGGTAGAACTTCTCGACCCGCATCCCGACGGCCTTGGCGGCGGCGAAGTGGCCGAACTCGTGCAGGATGATGAGCACGGCGAAGCCGACGAACGCGAGGACCCATGACACGCGGGACAGGGTCCCACAGCGGCCTTCGCGACGCGTAAGGGCCCGGGCGCCACGTCGTCGGCGCGGTCGACGTCCGGATGGGTGCCGCCCGCCGCCGGGCTCGGCCGCCGGTGGCGCGCGGGCGACCCTCAGGCCCGCGCGGCGACGAGCTCCGCCGCGGCGTCGCGCGACGAGCGGTCGTCGGCGTAGAGCATCTCGAAGGAGTGGACGCCGCGGGGCGCCACCTCGTCGAGCGTGGCCTCGACGATCTCGGCGATCTCGAGGAAGCCGATCGCCCCGCGCAGGAAGGCGTGGACGGCGATCTCGTTGGCGGCGTTCAGGATGCACGGCGCGGTGCCGCCCTCGCGACCCGCCTCGCGGGCGAGGTGCAGGCAGCGGAACGTCTCCTCGTCGGCCCGCTCGAACGTCAGCTGCCCGACCTCCGCGAGGTCCAGCGGGCGCATCGGGATCGGCCGCCGCTCGGGGTGGTGCAGCGCGAAGGCGATCGGCGCCTTCATGTCCGGGTGGCCGAGGTGCGCGAGCGCGGCGCCGTCGCAGAGCGTGACGTACGAGTGGATGATCGACTGCGGGTGGACGACGACGTCGATCCGATCGTATGGCGTGCCGAACAGGTGGTGCGCCTCGATCACCTCGAGGCCCTTGTTCATCAGGGTCGCCGAGTCGATCGTGATCTTCCCGCCCATCGCCCAGGTGGGGTGGTTCAGCGCCTGCTCGACGCCGACGTCGCCCAGCTCCGCGCGGGTCTTCCCGCGGAACGGGCCGCCGGATGCGGTGAGGACGAGGCGGTCGATCGTGCCGGGCTCGCGGGCGCCGCTGCGGGACTCGGCCTCCACGAGCTGCCAGAGCGCGGAGTGCTCGCTGTCGACGGGCAGGATCCGGGCGCCGGTGGCCTCGGCGAGCTGCATCACGAGCTCGCCGCCGACGACGAGCGACTCCTTGTTGGCGAGCGCCAGGTCGATCCCCTCCCCGAGCGTCGCGACGGTCGGGCCGAGCCCGGCGGCGCCGACGAGGGCGTTGAGGACGAGGTCGGCGCCGGACTCCAGCACCAGGCGGACGAGGCCCTCCGGTCCCTGCAGCACCTGGCCGTCGAACTCGGTGCTCGCGCGGGCGGCGGCCTCCTCGTCGCCCAGGGCGATCAGGCCGACGCCGTGCTCGCGCGCCTGCGCCACCAGCGGCTCCCACTGCCGGCCGGCGGCCAGGCCGACGATCTCGAACGTCCCCTCCGGCGCGGCGCGCACGACGTCGAGCGCCTGCGTCCCGATCGAGCCGGTGGATCCGAGGATGAGGAGGCGGCGCGGCATGACGCGGACACCCTGCCAGATGGAGCCCGCGCGGCGCGGCGTCCGTCCGCCGCTCCGGCCCGAGTTGTCCCCGACAGGGCGGGAGAACTCGGGCCGCCCCCGACTCGTGGCCCCGGCGTTCCTCCGGCCCGAGTTGTCCCCGACAGGGCGGGAGAACTCGGGCCGCGGCCGTCTCGGTCAGGTCATGCCCATGGCCAGCCACACGTAGTAGCCGGCCACGATGCCGAACATCGCGGCGTCGAGGCGGTCGAGCACGCCGCCGTGGACCCCGAACAGCCCGCCGGCGTCCTTCGTGCCGGCGTCGCGCTTGAGGAAGCTCTCGAAGAGGTCGCCCAGCGGCGCGACGACGGCGACGGCGAGGCCGATCAGCAGGGCGTCGGTCCCGCTCAGCCAGTCCTGGTAGAGCCCGGCGAACCAGACGGCCGCGACGGCGACGATGACCCCGATCAGGAGGCCCTCGATGGTCTTGTTCGGCGACACGCGCGGCCAGAGCTTGCGGTTGCCGAACATGCGGCCGCCGAGGTACGCGCCGGTGTCGCCGAGGAAGACGCCGATCAGGACGTCGACGACGATCCCGGCACCGTGCTGGCTGTCGCGCAGCAGGACGGCGTGGCCGAGGGCCAGGCCGATCCAGACGATCCCCAGCAGCGTCACCGCGACCCCGGGCATGCTGCCCTTCGGGTGCGACAGCGCGACGGAGAGGAAGACGATCGGCACCGAGGCCACCAGCGCGGTGAGCATCGCCTCGCGGTCGCCCAGCGCGGCGGCCACGATCACGGCCAGGACGCCGACGCCGCCGGCGAACAGCGACGGGCGGGTCTTCGCGAACATCCGGGTGAGCTCCCAGACGCCCACGAGGCCGAACGCGGCGATGCCGGCGACGAAGACGGGGCCGCCGGCGGCGACCAGCAGGATGGCGACGATCGCGGCCGGGACGGCCACGAGCACGCGCGCACCGAGGTCGCTGCCGCCGCCGCGGTCCGACGGGGAGCGGACGCTCTCGATGGCGTCCTCGAAGCGCTCGAGCGCCTCGATCTCGTGCTCGACGTCGTCGCGGGCCGGGC
Organism: Patulibacter sp. NPDC049589; assembly: GCF_040675535.1. NCBI lineage: Bacteria > Bacillati > Actinomycetota > Thermoleophilia > Solirubrobacterales > Patulibacteraceae > Patulibacter > Patulibacter sp. NPDC049589. The sequence continues at coordinate 9,594 of NZ_JBFAPC010000155.1, forward strand.
GGGCGGACTGCGACGCCCGCTCCTCGACCTCGGCGACGCGGCGCCGTGAGCGCCGGTCGCGGTCCTCGAGGCGGACGTCGTAGGTGCCCGACTCGTCCGGCAGGGGCTCGCCGGCGCGCGGACGGCGGCGCGGCGGGAGCGGGTCGATCGGCTCGTAGGTGTCGCTGATCGTGCCGCGGGTGCGGCCGCCGTCGCGGGTCCGCTCGTCGCGGGACCCGGTGCGGGTGCGCTCCGACGGCTCGAAGTCGCCGAAGTCCAGCTCGAACCGGGCCTCGCGCTGCCGGCCGCGCGGCGCGGCGCGACGCGGACGGGGGCGCTCGCGGTCGGCGTCGAGGTCGTCGCGGTCGTCCGGGCGGCGCGGCGCCGGCATCAGACGGCCCGCCCGCCGAAGCGGCGGTCGCGGGTGCCGTAGGCGTCCAGGCAGCGCTCGAAGGCCGCGCGGTCGAAGTCCGGCCAGAGCTCGGGCGCGAAGACGATCTCGCTGTAGGCGCACTGCCACAGCAGGTAGTTGCTGACCCGCTGCTCGCCGGAGGTCCGGATCAGCAGGTCGGGGTCGCGCAGGTCCGGCCCGTAGAGGAGGGAGCGGAACGCGTCCTCTCCCCCGCCGTCGTAGCGGGCGGCGGCGTCGAGGATCTCGGCGCGGCCGCCGTAGTTGAACGCCACGACGAGGGTGATGTTCTCGCCGCCGGCGGTCTGCTGCTCCGCCCAGTCCATCTTCTCGACGAGCTTCGGGTCGACGCCCTCGCGCCGGCCGATGAAGCGCATACGGGCGCCCTCCTCGATCAGCTCAGGCGTCTCGCGGTCGATGCGGTCGGCGAACATCGCCATCAGCGCTTGGACCTCGGCGGCGGGGCGGCTCCAGTTCTCGGTGGAGAACGAGAAGACGGTGAGCTCCTCGACCCCGAGCTCGGCGGCGTCGCGCAGCCGGGCGCGGACGACGTCGGCACCGGCGCGGTGGCCCTCGGCCACCGACACGCCGCGCTTCTGGGCCCAGCGGCCGTTGCCGTCGGTGATGATCGCCACGGCCCGTGGACGCTCGGGAGCGTCCACCGGGACCACGGCGGCCGACGGATCGGCCATGGGGGCGCGGTCGGTCATTCAGACCTCGAGGATGTCCGCTTCCTTGACCTTGAGCTGTGCGTCGAGCGTCGCGATCGCCGCGTCGGTCACCTTCTGCAGCTCGGCCTCGGCGCGGTGCTCGTCGTCGGCGCCGACGTCGCCGTCGGTCTTGTAGGTGCGCAGGTCGCTCAGGAGGTCGCGGCGGACGTTGCGGACGCGGATGCGCCCCTCCTCGCCGATCTTGCGGGCGACCTTGACCATCTCCTTGCGGCGCTCCTCCGTCATCTCGGGGATGCCGAGGCGGATCGTCTTGCCGTCGTTGGACGGCGTGACGCCGAGGTCGCCGTCGGAGATCGCCTTCTCGATCTGCTTGATCGAGGACGGGTCGTACGGCTGGACCGTCAGCAGACGGGCCTCCGGCGCGCCGATCTGGGCCAGCTGGCGCAGGGCGGTCGGGACGCCGTGGTAGTCGACCACGACGCGGTCCAGCAGGTTCGGGCTGGCGCGGCCCGTGCGGACGGTCGCGAGCTCCCCGCTCGTCTGCTCGACGGCCTTGGTCATGCGCTCAGCGGCGTCGGCGAGCAGCTCGTCGATGATCGAGTCGTCGGGCATCAGGGGACCTCTTCGGTGGTGACTGACGGGTGGGCGACTGCGGGCCGGCGCGGGGCCGGGCTCACGCCGGGGTGTGGACCAGCGTGCCGATGCGCTCGCCCGAGACTATCCGGACGATGTTGCGCTCGTCGTCCATGTTGAACACGTGGATCGGCAGGCGGTTCTCCATGCACAGCGTCAACGCGGTGGAGTCCATCACCCGCAGGCGGCGCTCGATGGCCTCCATGTGGGTGATCTCCGTGATGAGCTCCGCGGAGGGGTCCGTGCGGGGGTCCGCGGTGAAGACCCCCTCGACGCCGTTCTTGGCCATCAGGATGGCCTCGCAGTGGACCTCGGCCGCGCGCAGCGATGCGGCGGTGTCGGTCGTGAAGAACGGGTTGCCGGTGCCGGCCGCGAAGATCACGACGCGGCGCTTCTCGAGATGCCGCTCGGCGCGGCGGCGGATGTAGGGCTCCGCGACCTCGGTGATGTCCAGCGCGCTCTGCACCCGCGTGACGACCCCGAGCTTCTCGAGGGCGTCCTGCAGCGGCAGGGCGTTCAGGACGGTGGCGAGCATCCCCATGTAGTCGGCCGTCGCCCGGTCCATCCCCGCGGCGGCGCCCGCCATGCCGCGGTAGATGTTCCCGGCGCCGACGACGATCGCGACCTCGACGCCCAGGTCGTGGACGTCCTTGATCGACGCCGCGACGGCAGCCAGGCGCTCCGGATCGGTGCCGTAGTCCCGCTCGCCCATCAGGGACTCGCCGGACAGCTTGATCAGGACGCGCTTGAACGCCGTCGTCGGTGCAGCCATGGAGATGACGGTACCCCCGGGGTCGGAGGTCCTACGCCCCGACCTGGAAGCGGGCGAAGCGGGCGACGGTCGCGTCGTCGGACAGCGCCTTGCGGAGCTGGTCGATCGTCTTGCCGTCGTGCTTGTCCGGGTTGATGTGCTCCTGCGGCAGGAGCGCGATCTCCTTGAACCACTTGTTGAGCTTGCCCTGGGCGATCTTGTCGCGGATCTGCTCGGGCTTGCCCTCGGCCTCGGCCTGCTGCGCGTAGACGCGCAGCTCGGCGTCCTTCTCGTCCTGCGACACGTCGTCGGAGGAGACGTACTTCGTGGCGGGGGTGGCGGCCACGTGGAGCGCCACCTCCTTCGCGAACGTCGTGGCCTCGTCGGCGGTGGGGGCGGTGGCGGAATTCGCGTCCCAGCCGACCTGCACGACGACGCCGACCTTGCCGGTCGCGTGGATGTAGGACGCCAGGGCGCCCTCGCCGTCGACCACGAAGCGGTCGGCGCGGCTGATCACGACGTTCTCGCCGGTGGTGGCGGAGAGGTCGGCGCGGGCGGCCTCGATCGTCTGACCGGGGGCGATCTCCTCGTCCAGCAGGACCGCGACGTCGACCGGGCCGGGGTTGCCGGCCTGGGAGACGTGCTCCGCGATCCGCCGGGCGAAGGCGATGAAGTCGTCGTTGCGGGCGACGAAGTCGGTGTTGCAGTCGACCTCGACGAGGACGCCGCGCTTGCCGTCGGCCGAGATGAACGACTGGACGGTGCCCTCGGTCGTCTCGCGGTCGGCCAGCTTGCCGACCTTGTTGCCGAGCTTGACGCGCAGCAGCTCGACGGCCTTCTCGATGTCGCCGTCGGCCTCCTGCAGCGTCTTCTTGCAGTCCATCATGCCGGCGCCGGTGCGCTGGCGGAGGGCCTTGACGTCGGCCGCGGTGATCGTGGTGCTCATACGGTCTCCCTGCTCACTCGGCGGCGGGCGCCGGCGCGTCGGTGGTCGGGGCGGCCTCCGCGGGTGCGGCGGCGTCGCTGTCGTCAACACCGTGATCTCGCTGTTCTACTACCTCCGCCTCCTCACCCC
>NZ_JBFAPC010000156.1:0-11200 GCF_040675535.1 Patulibacter sp. NPDC049589
CGGTGAGCGGGCTCATCACCCGGCGGACGGTAGCGACGGCGGCGCCGCGCCGCCCCGCACCCCCGGCCCGCGAACCCGGCCGTCCCGCCCGGCGCCCGGGGCACCGACCCCCTTCCCGGAGTGCGCCGCGGCCCAAGCCCAGCCTCCCCCAACCCTCAACTGGACGGATGACCGATCGGCCCAGGTGATCGCTGTTCGCCAAAAAGCCGTGGGTTCATCGCCGCTCCGTCACGGCGGTTCGGCGCCCGGCGGCCCCGCCAAACCCCGGCCCACGCGCCCCGGCGCTCCGTTCCGCGCCCCCCGCGCGCGTGTCCGATTCCCGCTCGGGCATGCACCATCCGTCGATCACCCGGGTGAATTCGGTGGACGGCGATCGACGGACGGACGACTCCGTGCCACCATCCAACGTCGATCGACACCGCGCCGTCGCCCCGGATCCCCCGTGTGGGCGCCTGCATATTGCGGTGGACACCTCAGACCGATCCGTCACACTTCTGAGTTGGCTTCGATAGGCGTTCGATACCTCGCTCGACCACTGTTCCGGTCGCACGGGTACGACCGTGGGACCGACACCGAACGATGAACCCTCAGGGATCCATGACCTACGAGCGCTACGACGTCGGCAGCCCCCAATCCGGGGTGCGCCGAACCTCCCCGAACGTCGACCGCGTCATGGGCCTGGCCAGCACCCAGGAGTCCACCGTCGACCGTCTCCTGACGGTCGTCGAGCGCCTGACGGCCGAGCTCGCGACCACCCAGAGCGCCCTGCACGACCTGGCCCTCGAGGTCGCCCGCGCGGGCATCGGCTCCGGGGCCGCCGCGACGGCGCCGGACGCCGGCTACGGCACCGGCGTGTCCCTCTCCTCGGGCACCGTCCCGCTGCCCAGCGACAACCCGTCCGCGTTGCCGCCCCGCCGCTCGGACCACGCGGTGATCCAGGACCTCGACGCCTACACCCCGGCCCCGCACATCCCGGCCGAGCCCGCCGCCGCGCCGCAGGTGCCGCCGGCCGGCGGCGTCGATCCGCTCGCGGGCGTCGTGCCCGCCGACCCGGTCGACGCCGATCCCGCGCAGGCCGAGCCGCCGCACGGCGCCGAGGTCGCGGCCCGGCCGACGCCCGAGCAGCAGGCCGTCGCCGAGGCGTCCGCCGCCGCGGCCACGGCCGTCGCCGCCGCCGCGGCCGCCGCCCAGGTCGCGGCGCACCCCCGGGCGGCCTACGGCGGCCCGACCACGGTCCCCGCGGCCTCGCTCGCCGCTCCGGCCTCCGAGCCGGAGCGCCTGGGCCTCGTCGCATCGCTCACCGACGTCCAGCTGCTGAGCGCCGGCGCCGTCGACGTCATGGTCGGTCCGGTCCGCGACCTCGCGGACCTCGACGCCGTCGAGAGCCGGATCCTCGCCCTCCAGGGCGTCGACGCCGTGACCGTCATGGCCTTCGAGGGCCGCGACGTGCTCGTGAAGATCGAGATCGAGCGCCCGCTGCCGCTCGCCAGCATGCTGCGCACCGAGCTCGGCCGCCCCGTCGAGTCCTGCCGCCTGGTGGAGGGCCGCATCGTGGTCACCTTCGCCGACCCGGAGCCCACCGCATGAAGGCGCTGTTCACGGCGCTGGTCGTCTCCCTCGTCTTCGCCGTCTTCTTCACCGCCTTCCTGGTCGTCCCGGCGCTCGTCATCGGCGTCGGCTACTTCTGGATGACCTGGCAGCACAAGCGGCTGTCCCGCAAGGCCCGCGAGGCCCGCGCCCGCCGCGACGAGGACGAGGGTGGAGGCCCCGCCCTCCTCGGCGGACCGGGCGGCCCGGACGCCCCCAAGCAGGTCGACACCACCAAGCCGCCCCTGGTCGGGAACCCCAGCGCATGAGCAGCATCCACATGCCCCCAGGCGACGCTCCGTCCGAGTCGCTCGCCGAGGCGTGGGCCCACCGCGCCGCGCGCGACCACGGCCTGCCGTTCGTCGACCTCCGCGAGCTGCAGGTCAGCCCGCTGGTCGCCGAGCTGCTGCCCGAGGCCGCGTGCCGCGAACTGCTGGCCGCGCCGATCGGGCTCGACGACGGCGTCGTCACCGTCGCCGTCGCCAACCCGGCGCACCCGGGCCTCGAGGAGCGGCTCGTGTCGCTGCTCGGCCACCCCGTCGCGCTGCAGGTCGCGCCCGGCGACGCGCTGGAGAGCGCCCTGGACGCCCGCTTCGACCCCGGCGCCCAGGTCCCGGTCGCCCGCCCGATGCGCCAGTCGCTGCTCGGCGACGTGCTGATCACGCACGGCGCCGTCTCCGCCGCGCAGATCGACACCGCGCTGCACGACCAGGAGGTCGTCGGCGGCCGCCTCGGCGAGATCCTCCTGCACCAGGGGATCATCGACGAGACCCAGCTCCTGACCGCGCTGTCGGAGCTGCACGGCATCCCCGCCGTCGACCTCGGCACGATCGAGCCCGAGCCCGAGGCCCTGGCCGCGATCCCCGAGCCGCTCCAGCGCGAGCTGCGCATCGTCCCGCTGCTCGTCCACGAAGGCGTCCTCTGGATGGCCTCCGCGGACGTGCTGACGGCCGACTCGATCGCCCGGCTCGAGGCCCACACGGCGTACGAGCACCGCGAGCTGCTCGCCCGCGCGAGCGAGATCGACCTGCTCCAGCAGCGGATCTACAACGACGCGTACTCCCGCACCGCGGTCCACCTGCTGCGCGAGACCAACCCGCAGGACTCCGGGGACGTCGTCTTCACGAAGGGCCAGCTCGGCACCTTCGCCGGGATCGCGATCGCCCTCCTCGTCTTCGGGATCTTCAGCCCGATCCTGATGCTGACGGTGCTCGTCGGCGCGCTCGGCATCTTCCACCTGGCGGTGTCGCTCTACAAGCTGCGCCTGGTCCTCGGCAGCCTCGGCGAGCACGCCGGCATCGAGGTCACCGAGGAGGAGGTCGCCGCGCTCGACGTCGCGACGCTCCCCGTCTACACGATCCTCGTCCCGCTGTTCCGCGAGGCCGCGGTCGTCCCCGCGCTCGTCAAGGGCGTCCACTCGCTGGACTACCCGCGGCACAAGCTCGACGTCCGCCTGCTCTGCGAGGAGGAGGACGAGGAGACCATCGACGCGATCCGCGCGCTGGATCTCCCGCCCCACTTCCACCTGGTGATCGTCCCGCCGTCGCTGCCGCAGACGAAGCCGAAGGCCTGCAACTTCGGCCTGCTCCAGGCCACCGGCGAGATCACGGTGATCTACGACGCCGAGGACCGCCCGGACCGGGACCAGCTCAAGCGCGCGATCGCCGCCTTCCGCAAGTCGCCGGACACGGTCGCCTGCATCCAGGCGAAGCTCAACTACTTCAACTCCGAGCAGAACCTGCTGACGCGCTGGTTCACCACGGAGTACTCGATGTGGTTCGACCTCATGCTCCCGGGCCTGGACAAGCGGGGCGCGCCGATCCCGCTCGGCGGCACCTCGAACCACTTCAAGACCGAGGAGCTGCTGAAGCTCGGCGCCTGGGACCCCTACAACGTCACCGAGGACGCCGACCTCGGCATCCGGCTGCACAAGGCCGGCCTGTCGACCGCCGTCATCGACTCGACGACGTTCGAGGAGGCCAACTCCGACCTGCCGAACTGGATCCGTCAGCGCTCGCGCTGGATCAAGGGCTACCTGCAGACGTACCTGGTGCACATGCGCAACCCGGTCCGCCTGTTCAAGCAGATGGGCTTCCGCGGGTTCCTCTCGTTCCAGCTCGTCGTCGGCGGCACGCTGACCTTCCTCATCAACCCGATCTTCTGGGCGCTGACGACGGTCTTCACGCTCACCCAGCTCGACGTGATCCGGCAGATGTTCCCCGGGTTCCTCTTCTACTTCGCCATCGCCCAGCTGGTGATCGGCAACTTCGTCTTCATCTACGCGAACATCGCCGGCACGATCCACCGCGGGTACTTCCGCCTGGTCCGCCACGCCCTGTTCTCGCCGCTGTACTGGGGCTTCATGTCGATCGCCGCCTGGAAGGGCTTCTGGCAGCTGATCGTCAACCCCTTCTACTGGGAGAAGACCGAGCACGGCCTCGACGCGGTCCACACGACCGGCCCGCCCGTCCAGAGCGGCACCGCCGGCGAGAAGCAGGCCGCATGAGCACCCCGACCGCACCGCCCGAGCTCCCGGTCCCGTCGCGGCCGATCGCCCGGCTGCTCCCCGCGCCGAGCGAGGTCCCCGACGCCGACCCGGGCAAGGCGAAGCGCCGCCCCGACGACCTGGCCGCCCCGGTCCGCGTCAAGCGCTTCGAGACCCTGCTGGTCTTCCTGATCGCGTGGCTCGTCTTCTCGCTGATCGGCTACCGCATCGTCGTCGGCCAGCACATCGTCCCGGCCGACGCCATGAACATCATGAGCCGGGCGTTCTACGTCTGGCACAACGACCCGGCGAAGCTCGCCGCGGTCGGCTTCACCGGCCCGCCGCTGCAGACCGTCGGCCTGCTGCCGTTCGCGATCATCAAGCCGCTGGCCACCGGCCTCGTCGCGCTGCCGATCGCGTCGGGCTTCTGGGCCGCGCTGGCGCTGTCCCTGCTGCACCGCACGATGGCCCGCTGCGGCATCAGCTTCGGCATGCGCATTGCGATGGTGCTGCTGATCGCGCTGAACCCGCTGTGGCTCTTCTACTCCACCACGGGCATGCCGGACATGATCTACGTCGCGACGCTCGCGGCGATGGTCTACTTCGCGTTCACCTGGAGCGTCGAGGACCAGCCGCGCTTCGTCGCCGGCGTCGGGCTCTGCCTCGCCCTCATGGCGATGTCGCGGTTCGGCTTCATCTGGTGGGCGATCTCGCTCGCCGTCGTCTTCTCGATCATCCTGAGCGCCCGCAACGCCCACGAGGACGAGCGCGAGGGCCTGCTGATCACGATGCTCGCGCCGATCGCGGCCGCGATCGTCATCTGGATCCTCGCGTGCTGGGCGATCGCGTCGGACCCGTTCGGCTGGGTCCTGGACGCCCAGCCCTTCGGCGGCGTCTCCACCGACGACCGCACCCAGCCCGTCGAGTTCCTGACCCTCCTGGGCCACAGCGGCGCGCTCGTCCTCGGCGTCGCCCCGCTGTCGCTGCTCGCGATCGTCGCGTTCCTCGGCCGCGACAAGGACCCGCACCGGATCGGGCTCGGCCAGCTGATCCTCATCCTCGGCGGGCTGATCGTGATCGTCGCCAACGCGGTGATCCACAACGACCTGTCGTTGCTGACGCTGCGCTCGGCCCTGCCGCTGATGCTGCTGGGCATCGCGACGGCGATCTGGATCGGCCGCACGCTCGGCGGCTTCGGCCAGTTCATCGGGCTCGTCGCGCTGATCGCCGCGATCCCGCTGGCCGGCGTCGCGATGGACAAGTACCCGTACCAGAACCTCGAGCAGGGCTTCCTGCGCGGCCTCCTGACCCAGAAGGACCAGGAGGGCAAGGCGTCCCGCGGCGGCTACCGGATGGGCATCCAACCCGAGCAGCGGATGGCGGCGTTCGTCAAGGCGGTCGTCGGCGAGCGCAAGAACGCCGTGCTGGCCGACAACTCCACGTCCGGCGCCGTGATCCTGCTGACCGGCCGGCCGCAGGTCTTCATCGACCGCGTCGACAAGGGCGACGAGTCGTTCCTCCGCGTCCTGCGCAACCCGTGGGGCAAGGTCCGGTACATCCTCGTGGCCAAGCGCGCCAACGACGGCAGCATCAACGCCGTCTACCCGAAGGCCGCCGACGGCGGCGTGACGGGGCTGCGCCCGGTCTACACCTCCGGCCGCTACGTCCTGCTGTCCGTCGCGGGCGTCGACCCGCGCAAGACCGCGCAGCAGGCCGAGCAGGCGGCCCGCCGCCGCGCGATCCAGCGCGCCCAGCAGGGCACCTCGACCTCGTCGACCGGCTCCACCACGACCGGCGGGCAGGCGAGCGGATCCACGTCCGACCTCGACGCCCAGCTCGCCCCCGCACCGTGACCCACACCCACCGCCTCGCCGGGATCCTCGCGGTCGCCGGCGCCACCATCGTGCTCGCCGGCTGCGGCGGCGAGTCGGAGCCGAAGGCCCCGACGACGTCCACGACCGCCCGGTCCGCGACGGCCACCGTGCCGCCGGCCACCACCATCGACACCAGCGTGGACTACGGCGGCCTGAACCCGTTCGCGGCCTCCAGCCCGTGGAACACCCCGGTGCAGAGCCTCGACCGCTCCCGCTACTCCGACCGCATGATCCGCGAGGCCGCCCTGCAGCCCGTCCACCGGTCGGACCAGACGCGCCTGCAGAAGCGCGACACCACGAAGAACCTCGCGATCAACCTGACCGGGTGGGCGCCGGGCGTCTACCCCGTCGGCGCCGGCGAGCCCGTCACGCTCGTCTGCCGCCAGGACCCCTGCGGGCTGAAGGGCGACGCGCCCCCGAAGACGCTGCGCCTGGGCAACGACCTCGTCGCCGACTCCGCCCACGACGGCTGGATCGTCCTCGTCGACCAGTCCACCGACACCGTCTGGGACCTCTGGCGTGCGCGCCGCGTCGGCTCCACCCTGTCGTTCGAGTTCGTCCGCAAATGGGCGCTGGACGGCGAGGGCGTCGGCACCCCGGCGACGACCGAGCCGGACCGCAAGCCGAGCGTCCGCGGGTCCGGCCTGCCGCTGCTGGCCGGCCTGATCCGCCCGCGCGAGCTGCGCGCCGGCCGGATCCCCCACACCCTCGCGATGGCGGTGCCCGGTCCGGCGTCGTCACGCTTCGTGCTGCCCGCCGGCACGACCAACGGCCTGGCGAGCATCAACTCGCTGCCGCAGGGCGCCCGCATCCGCCTGAAGGCCTCGGCGTTCCGGCGCATGAACGCCCGGCGCGTGCGCTCCAAGGCGATCGTGACGATCGACGGCAAGCGCCAGCGGTCGAAGCGCTACATCGTCCAGGAGGGCCGCCGCAAGCGCTCGAAGGGCGCGACCGCCGTCCTCCAGGCGCTCTACACCTACGGCGCGATCATCGTCGACCGCGCGGACTCCCCCACGCTCTACGCCCAGCGCAACGCGGACTATCGCAACGTGCTGTCGGCGAACTCCCTCAGCGAGCTGCGGCTGAAGGACTTCGAGGTCGTGTCCCTCGGCCGGGTCTTCAAGGACCCCGCCAGCCCGCCCCGCGCCCGCGCCGCCCAGGAGTCGACCCGATGATCCGCCTGCGGAGCACCCTCGCCGCCGGGCTCGCCGCGGCGTCCGTCCTGGCCGTCGCCGGCTGCGGCGTCAACTCGGACCCCGAGATGATCCGCGGCGACCAGGTCGCCGCGAGCGCCCGCGAGATGCAGCAGGCGCAGGAGACCAAGACGATCCGCCAGCGGCGCGCGAACCTGCCGCGCCGGAGCTCCGACGAGGTGGCCCTGTCGGTCCCCGCCCAGGGCAGCGCGTCGGCCGCCGCGGTGCGCAGCCTGCGGGCGGAGAAGAGCCCCGTCGACTTCGGCGTCGTCGTCCAGCCGACGGACCAGGGCTTCGCCGACCTCTGTGCCGGCAGCGTCGACGTCCTGCAGTCCAACCGCCAGATCACGCCCGCCGAGCTCGCGCAGTGCGACCAGAACGGCCTCGCGGTCTCCCGCAAGGTCACCCTCGGGTACGCCACCGCGGTCCTCGTGACCGAGAACGGCCGCGACATCGGCGGCGACTGCCTGACCCTCGCCGCGGTCAGGTCGATGCTGTCGCGCGGCTCGACGATCACGAACTGGCGCCAGATCGGCTTCGCCACCCAGGGCTTCGCCGCCGCCGCGCCGCCCGCCGCGTCGCCGGCCACCGGCGTCGTCGCCATCAAGGCCTTCGGCCGCCCGATCGGCTCCGTCGCCCTGACGGACTTCCGCGGCGACCTCAAGACGTACGCGCGCTACAACGACCTGAGCGACTGGGTCACCAACCAGGACCGCATCGACCAGCTCGACCGCGAGACCCGCGCCTACAACCGGTCGATCGCGCGCCAGCGCCGCCGCTCGGACATCGAGGAGATCCGCCGCGCCGAGGCGATCGCCGCCCGCAAGGTCGTCCGCCAGATCGACGCCGAGAACGCCGCGCGCAAGAAGGCCAAGAAGGCCGTCTCCGACCCGAAGGCGCTCGAGGCCGACAACGCCGCCCGCGTCCGCTCCGCCAAGCGCCGCGCGCGCCTGGACGTCATTCGCAAGCAGAACGCCGCGGTCAACCTGCAGACGTCGCGCTACCGCGCCGACCGCGTGACGCAGGTCTTCTCCAGCGGCCGCCTCGGCGTCGTGCCGTACACGTTCTACGAGCTGCACTCCGACGTCCTGCGCCCGCTCGAGATCGACGCGCGCCGCAAGGCCTCGACCGACCAGCCCGACTGCAAGTTCCCGTCGCAGCAGACGATCGTCAACGGGACCTACCCGCTGATCCTCCCCGTCTACCTCTACGGCGACTCCCGCGTCCTCCGGACCGCCTCGGTGCGCGTGCTGCTGACGCGCCTGTTCTCGCAGAACGCGACGCTGACGCGCCAGGAGGACCTCACGGGCCTCTCGGCCGCCGACCTCGTCACGACCCGCCGCGGCCTCGGCCTGGCGCCGATCGACGACAGCACCGACGGCACGACGACCTCGCGCAGGACCCCGACGGGCCCGGTCAACGCGACGCCCAACCTGCAGCCGGGCGAGATCCCGGGCGTCAACTCGAGCAGCGCCGAGACACCGTGACCGGGGTGCCGGGGGTGGCGGGCCTGGGCTCCGCGACCCACGGGGCCGCGACTGGCGGCAGGGCCGAGGGTGGGCCGGCCGGTGGGGGGCGGCGCGGGGTGGTCGGTGGCCGGGGGCGCGGGGTGGTCGGTGGTCGGCGGCGCGGGGTGGTCGGTGGTCGGGACCAGATTGCGCGCGTGGGAGGAAGGTTTCCTGGTCGGCGTGCGGTGGGCGGCCGGCGGGCCGGAGGGGCCGACGGCCGGGAGCAGATTGCGCGCGTGGGAGGAAGGTTTCCTGGTCGGCGTGCGGTGGGCGGCCGGCGGGGCGAGGTGACCGGCGGTCGGGACCAGATCGCGTACCTGGCAGGAACGTTTCCTGGTGGGCGTGCGGTGGGCGGCCGGCGGGGCGGAGGGGCCGACGGCCGGGAGCAGATTGCGCGCGTGGGAGGAACGTTTCCTGGTCGGCGTGCCGTGGGCGGCCGGCGGGCCGGAGTGGCCGACGGCCAGGACCAGATCGCGTACCCGGCAGGAACGTTTCCTGGTCGGCGTGCGGTGGGCGGCCGGCGGGCCGGAGTGGCCGACGGCCAGGACCAGATCACGTACCCGGCAGGAACGTTTCCTGGTCGGCGTGCCGTGGGCGGCCGGCGGGCCGGAGTGGCCGACGGCCAGGACCAGATCACGTACCCGGCAGGAACGTTTCCTGGTCGGCGTGCCGCGGGCGGCCGGCGGGCCGGAGTGGCCGACGGCCAGGACCAGATCACGTACCCGGCAGGAACGTTTCCTGGTTGCCGTGACCGAGGCGGCGTGACCGGGGTCCCGCGCCTGCGATGGTCCACGGGGTGAGTCGGCGCCCCGTGCCCTTCCTCCAGGCCGCGGCGCTCGCCGCGACGATGTGCCTCGCCGCCGGCTGCGGCGGCGGATCCTCCCCTGCGCCCACCACGACCACGGCCGCCGTGCGCAGCACCCCCGGCGTCGCGACCGCGCAGGACGCCTCCGTGCCCGTCGCGACGACGCGCGCCGCCAAGCCCACCAGGCCGGCCAAGCCGCTCGCGAACCCCGCCGGCTGGCCGACGTCGCTGCAGATCGGCCTGATCGATCCGGAGAACGGTGCGAAGACCCTGTCCGAGCGCGCGCCGTTCGGCGTGCGCTGGCACTACCTGTCCGGCGGCGCCGGGACGTCCGGCTCCTGGGACTCGTGGCGCACGGGCGGCGGGTCCTACGCCTCCGCCTACGTCCAGGATTCCGGGTCGACCGGGACGGTGCCGTTCCTCTCGTACTACGTGCTGCAGGAAACGCCGCCCGCCAGCGACCGCTCGTCCGAGCCCGACAAGGTGCTCACCGGGCTCGCGAGCCCTGCGGTCATGAAGGCCGTCGTCTCGGACCTGCGGCTCGCGCTCACCCGGATGGGCCAGGGCGGGCCCGGCCCGAGCGTCCTGCAGGTCGAGCCCGACCTCTGGGGCTACGTCCAGCAGCAGGGCCACAGCGCGTCGACGACCGCCGCGATCGCCGGCAGCGACCCCCTCGCCACGGGGCTACCGAGCACGCTGGCGGGGTTCGCGCGCCTCGTCGCCCGAATCCGCAACGCCGTCGCGCCGAAGGTCCTGCTCGCCTACCCCGTGAGCGTCTTCGGGACCAACAAGGACATCGTCGGATCGGACCCGACCAAGGACGAGGTCACCGCGATGGCGGCGTCGACGGTGCGCTTCTGGCGCAGCCTCGGGCGGCCGTTCGACGTCATGACCTTCGAGTACGCCAACCGCGACGCCGGGTACCAGACCCAGGTCGACGGCGTGGCCGTCAAGGACGCATGGTGGACCGCGGACAACGAGGCCCGCCACCTCCAGTACGTCAAGGGTGTCCTGGACCAGACCAAGCGCTCCGGGATCCTCTGGCAGGTCCCCCCGGGCAACACCGTCCGCAAGGTCATGAACGACACCCCCGGCCACTACCGGGACACCAAGGTCCAGGCCCTCCTGGGCCGCAAGGGCCGCCCCCTCCTGCGCGCCTACCGCGACGCGGGCGTCGCGGCGGTCCTCTTCGGCTCGGCCTTCCCGAACGACACCTGCGCCTGCGTCCGCACCGACCAGTACAAGGACGCGTCCGGCAAGGACGACGACGGCGGCTACCTGGCATCCCAGGTCCGCAAGTACGTGCGCGACGGCGAGCTGCAGCTCAAGCGCCTGCCGCAGCGCGGGCGCTGAGGGGACGGGCGGCCCGGTCGGGGCGGGGCGGTCGGGGCGGGGCTGGGCGGTCGGCGCGGTCGGCGCGGGGCGGGCGGGGCGGGTCGGCGCGTCCGACGGGGCAGGACGGTCGGGGCGGGGTGGTCGGGGCGGGCCAGGGCTTCGACTGGGCCGACGCCTGGCTGTCGAGGCAAGGGCCGTCCGAGCGAGCGATAACGCGGAGAACCTCGACCGGAGGTCGAGGTTAGGTTCCGTCGTTATGGCCGCTCGAGCGGGCCAGACGGCGGCCCCAGCGCGGCGGCAGGTGGAACGCGGGCCGGCGCACCCCGCGAGGCGACCGGCAACAGCGTTGCTACCCCCCGGGGAGGCTTCCTGGTGGGCGTGGCCGGAGCCGTCGACGAACGAGCGCGGCCCGC
>NZ_JBFAPC010000156.1:11296-13049 GCF_040675535.1 Patulibacter sp. NPDC049589
CCGCGGCCGGCACCAACATTCGTACCTGCCAGGAAGACTTCCTGGTGGGCGTGGCCGGAGCCGTCGACGAACGAGCGCGGCCCGCGGCCGGCACCAACATTCGTACCTGCCAGGAAGACTTCCTGGTGGGCGTGGCCGGAGCCGTCGACGAACGAGCGCGGCCCGCGGCCGGCACCAGCATGCGTACCTGCCAGGAAGGCTCCCGGGTGGGCGTGGCCGGGGCGGATGAGCCGCCCCGGGGCCCGGCTCATCCGGGGCGGGCTGGTCGTCGTCATCGGCCAGAACTTGCGGAGGCCGGGCCCGCTCCCCCGACCCCCGGGCCAACGCCAGCGCGGCCGGGCAGCGGATGCCTCGGCACCGGTGTTCGGCCGTCGAGGCTCGGGATCAGTCGGCGGAGCATCTCGACCGTCTTCGCCTCCTCGTCGACGACCTGCTGCCAGGTGAGCCGGGTGAAGTGGTAGCCCGCGGCGCCGAGCTCCGCTCCGCGTGCGTGGTCGCGCCGGAATGATTCGCGGTCCTGGTGGGAGTCCCACCCGTCGACCTCGATGACCGCACGCACGTCGGGCCAGAGGGTGTCGACGACGTACGTGCCCCACGGCGTGTCGACGGCGACGTTGGTCACGGGAAGCACGAACCGATGCCGCCGCAGGAGCTCCCGGAAGCGGCGCTCGAGCTCGCGCTTCAGCGCCACGCGTTCGGCGTGCTCCGCCGCGAACGAGTAGACCGCGCTGCGCAGCGCGACGGACCCGCGCCATCCGCGTCGCAGCACGGCCTCGATCGCGATGCGGTCGAACAGCCGGCGGTCCTCGGCGCGACGCAGTGCCCGGTCGAGAGCCTGCGTGCTCACAACGGTGGCGAGGTCCAGCAGCGTCCGCGCGACCGACGTGCAGGCGATGCCGGCACGCACCGCACGATCGTCCGGGGGGATCGAGCGGACGCGGTGCGCCCGAACCGTCTTCGCCGTCGGCTCGCGCCGCAGCGTCACGACGTCGACCACGTACGGGGAACCGTCGATCAGACCCCAGAGCGCCGCCGCGGCACGGTGGCTGAGCAGCGAGCCGTCGCCGCCGGCGAGAACCGCGGCCATCCACCATCCCCGAGGCGACAGCAGCCGGTGCCCGACCGCGTAGACGCCACGATGGATGCGGTGGAGCTGCCCGCGACGAACCCGGGTCCCGATCGCCCGTGTCGTGAGCCCCGCGGCGAGGAGCTGGGCGGTCGAGACCACACCGTGCTGCGCGTGGGCGAGTCGTGCGATCTCCGTGTCCCAGGCGATCCTCGTGTGCACGTCGGGCCGTGAGCCCCGAGGGGCGTTGCGCTCGCCGTCACCCGAGGGGCCCGTGTCGCGGCCCCACGGGCCGTGCGGATCGGGGCGCATGGGCTCCGGAACGGACGCGATCGACGGGGTCCTCTCAGGCATGCACGGAGCTTGGCTCGGCAGCCGCGCCACGTGACCCACGGATCGCAACGAATCGGTGACGGAACGAGGCCGAGACGATCCTGGAGCGTGGCCGGCCGTCCTCGTCACCGGCGTCTGCACCTCCCAGGTGGTCCGCGGTGGCGGCGGAGCGGCACGACGGACGATCTGCCCCGAGCGACGGCCACCGGCGTTGGTACCTCCCAGGAAGGGTTCCCGGTGGGCGTGCCGCCGCGGGCCGGAGTCAAGTCGCGTTTTGTGGTGTAGCTCGGTTTCGTGATCGAGAGTGGTTCGTGGTCGGAGGTCGTGGGTCGCGTGGTGCCCGGCCCGCGAAGC
>NZ_JBFAPC010000157.1:0-12990 GCF_040675535.1 Patulibacter sp. NPDC049589
CTCCGCGGGCCGCGGCTGGGCCGGGGGCGGCGGCGCGGGCCACGACGGCACCGGGTCGGACGGTGCCGCGAAGGTCGGCAGCACGGCGGTCGGCGCCTCGCTGCCACCGCGGTCCGGGGGCGGGGCGGCAGGCGCGGACGCCGCGCCGGCGCAGCCGACGACGGCGCACCCTCCGCCCTCCTGCCAGCAGTCGGCGTGGTGGACGGCATGGCACTCGCCGCATCCGTCGACCTCGGCACCGACCTTGAGCGGGAAGCGGCAGTACGGGCAGGTGCGCCCCGAGTCGTCTGAGGTCGCGGTGCGGTGGGATGCGGCGGCCATCGGGTGGGTGAGGAGCGAGCGCGGGCCCTACCTCGACGGCAGGAAGTGCCAGCGGATCAGCGTCCGGTCGAGCTGGCGGACGTACGCCCGGTTGCGGGCGACGGTCGTGTCGAATATCTGGCGCTTCGTCGCCCAGGTGCGCAGGGTGTGCAGGGTGCTGTGCCGGAGGCCGAGCCGGTAGCCGTCCGCGGCCCAGCCGGCGAGCAGGCCGCGTGCGTCGCGGTCGCGTCCGTGGCGGTAGAACGGCAGTCGTCGGTGGAGCACGGCGCGCTCGCGGCGCACCAGGTCGAGGTGCTCGCCGGTGGCGTCGACGAGCCCGCGCCCGGCTCCGGCGAACCGCATCAGGCGCAGCGGCGGGTAGGACTCGACGGCGGACGCCCAGCGGTACTCGAACCGGAAGTCCCGGGTCTGGATCACCGGTCCGCCGTCGAGGGGCCGCACGACGGATCCGGCGTGGCCTGTCCACACGACGTGCTGGCGGTAGCCGGTGGGGGTGCCCGCGGCGTCGCGCCGGAGGCCGAAGACGGAGAGCACCAGGCAGCAGTTGGCCCCGCCGGTGAACTGCGTGACGAGGACCTCCGGCTCGTCGTCCCCGTCGAGGTCGGTCACGACGACCGGGGGATCGCTCGCGGTCCACTCGGGCAGCAGGCAGCCCGACGCGCCGGCGAACGTGCAACCGCGGTGCGCGTCGCTCGTGAAGAGTCGCCGCCCGTCGCGATCGATCGTCAGGTGCAGGCCCTGCTTCACTGGGGGCGCCTCGTCCGGGCTCACCACGGTCACAGTCACGGTGACCGGACCGCCCGTGACGGTCCGGGTCGTGGACGTCGCCGCGGCGGCCGTCGTCAGGAGCAGGGCGACCCCCAGCGACGTGGCCCCGACCGCGACCGCTCGGCGGCGGAAGGCCGAGCGGACCGGGGCCAGCGTCGAGGTGCGCCGGGGCCGTGGTCCGTCGAGGACCGCAGCCGCCCGCGCGCCGAACCCCGTCATCCGACGTGCTCGGTCCACGTCGATCCGTCCCACCAGCGGTTGCGGCTCGGGTCGCCTGGGTCCGGGTACCAGCCTTCGGGCACCGCGGCGGCAGGCAGGGCCGCCGCCGCACCCGACGCGGACGCCGTCGGAGTACCGGCGGCATCGGGAGCACCACCGGCGCCGGCCACCGTGAGGATCACCACGTCGTCGGACTGCAAGGCGTAGACGATCAGGTAGATGACCAGCGGGATGATGCAGAGCACGGCCGAGATGACCACGATCGGAACGTTGAGCTGTTTCGGTCTGCGGAGCGTGGCGCCCCCGCCCGTCCGCTGCTCGACGGCGTAGCCCTGGACGATGTACGAGGTGATCGCGTTCTCAAGCTCCGCCGGGCTTGCGACGGTGAGCTGCGACGTCCTGGCGCTCATCGACGCAGAGGACGGGGAGCGGCAGACGGGAGCATCGGCATCAGGCGATTGTCACCAACGGAACGGCCGGGCGCCATCCGCCAGGCGGCGGATCTGGAGCGGTGCGCGCAAGCTCCGCAGCCGCACGGTCTGCGTCATGCGCTGATGGACCGCGGGGCCCCATCGCGTCGCGCGCGGACGCACCTCCTGCGGCCTCCAGGGCTACGCGCTCGGGTAGCGCAGGGCCGCGGGCGCGACGCTCCGCAAGGCGAAGCGGTTGAGCACCCGATCGTGATCCTCCCGGAGCACCGCGATGTGGCTCCTCCCCGGAGGCGCTCATTCCGTCTGAACGCCGGACGCGCTCATCCCACGTGCTCCGTCCACGTCGATCCGTCCCACCAGCGCCACCTTCCCGGTTGCTTCGGGTCCGGGTACCAGCCGGGCGGCACGGCCGTCGGCGGTGCGGAGGGCGTCGGGTGCGCGATGCCCGGGTACGGCGCCGGGGAGTACGCGATCCTCGGGTCGGCCGCGCCCTGGTAGACGGCGCCGGGGTGAGCCGCACCCCGGTAGACCGCGTAGACCCCGGACGCGACCACGGGTCCGCCGGTCCAATGTGGCGCCTCGGCGCCGACGCGCACCACGAGCGTGTCCGCGACGCGGTCGTGGATCGAGCGGCCACGCTCGCCGAACGGGACCATCAGCGCGTCCACGAACGCGTAGAACGGCACGAGGCCCAGCAGGAAGACGCCGACGATTTCGCGCGACGCGGCGGTCCCGCCGTCGATCGCGCCCCCGTCGCCGCGGACGACGCGGATGCCGAGCAGCTGCTTCCCGTACGTCTGGCCGTTGTGCGCGCCCCGCCGGCGGAGCAGGAGCGGGGCGTAGAGGAATCCTCCGACGGCGGGGGAGAGGATGAGGACGAGGCCCAGGCTGACGGGGGTCAGGAACGCGACCGGGGTGGCTGCCGCCGGGGCCGCTCCGGCGGCGGGCGACGCGTGGGCGACGCCGGTCACCAGGGTGAGCGGCACGGCGACCACGGCCAGCACGGCGGTCGCGATCAGGATCACGGCGAGTCCGTCGACCAGTCGCGCGGCCAGCCGGCGGCCGGCACCGGCGATGACGGGCTGCGCGGTCATCCGATGTGGTCCGTCCAGGACCGGCCGTCCCACCAGCGGTGACGAGATGCGTCGCTCGGATCCGGGAACCACCCGGGTGCGGGTAGGGCCTGCGGTCGCCACGGGGGCGCAGCGGCTGGGCGCGTCGCCGCGGGCGGCACGATGGCGGGCAGCAGTCCCGCCGTCGGCCACCCCGACGGCACGGGCCCGGCTGCCGCCGCCCAGGTCGACGCCGAGGCTTCAGGCGGACCGGTCACGAGGGTCGAGGCGATCATGTCGTGCAGCGAGCGGTGGCGCCGGTCGATCGGGACCATCAGGGCGTCGATCAGCGAGTAGAACGGCACGAACGCGAGCAGGAGGGTCCCCACGGGCTCCCTGACGATCGCCCGGCCCAGGGTGATCGGGCCGCCGTCGTCCCGGACGACGCGCAGCCCGAGGGCCTGCTTGCCGAGCGTCTGGCCGTTGTGCGGGCCGGGACGGGAGAGCAGGACGGGGGCGTAGACGACCACGACGGCGTACGCCGCGAGGATCTTCGGCCACAACATCCCGTTGCCCAGTGGCCAGTACGTGGGCCGCACGACCGTGGAGAGGAACAGCACAACGCCCCAGACGGCGATGGGCCACAGCATCACCTGGGCCGTCTGGACGACGGTTCCGCCGCGGCGCCCGACCACGAGCACGACGACGGCGATCACGCTGAGCGCGCCGTAGACGAGGCCGAGCTGCGCGTCGCCGTGGTACTCGGTCACGAGGTCGTATCCCCACTGCTCCAGCGCGGACCAGAGCCCGAACGACAGGGCGACCATCGCGACGACGGCGAGCCCGTCCAGGAGGCGCGCGGCGAGGCGGCGGCCCGGGTTCCCGAGTGCTGGACTCGCTCTCGGGAGGGAAGACGTGGTGGCGTACGGGTGCACGACGTCACGCCCAGGCGAACGACGCCGCGATCGTCCCGAACGTCGCCGCGAGGGCGTCGCGATGGTGGATCGACGGCGTGGTGAAGGTCAGGATGGCCACCCGCTCGAGCGCGGGCGGGACGGGGAGCAGGTACTGCACGACCAGCGTCTGCAGCTCGCCCCCGGTGGTCAGCGGCACGGGTAGGACCCGCTCGGTCCGGGTGGCGCCGCCGGACGGCAGCGCGACGATGCCGGGTTCGTAGCGGGTGGGATGCACGCCGTCGTCGATCCGCTGGATCAGCAGCGTCCCGCCGGGGCCGGCAGGTGCGCCCCGGACGTCGGGGGCGGCGTCCGGCGTGCCGGGTCCCGTGCCCGCTGCCGCGTGCGGTCCCGAGGGCCCCGGGCCGGCGAGCCAGCGTCGCGGTGGCGTGCTCTGCGCCGGCGACGGGACGCGGACGGCGACCGTGTCGTCATCCGGAGCCGGTGCGTCGCCGTCGCCGTTCGCGACCTCGTCCTCGCCCCCGGGGGCGGCGACGGACGCCGGGATGTCGTCCGCGGTGACGAGCAGCGACGCGGCCACCGGCTGGTCACCGCTGTCCCGGGTCACGAGGACGGCGGCGAAGAGCACCTCGGCGGCTGCGGCCCCGGCCACGGCCCGCTCGACCATCGCGAGCACCTCGTCGCGCAGTGGAGCGAGGTCCGGCTCGGCGGCGATCCGCTGGTCGACCCCTCGACGCAGGCGCTCGGGGTCGCCGGCCGCCGAAAGGTCGACGGCGATCCAGTCGCCCGGGGTGTCGATCCCGAAGCCGCTGGGCGGGTCGGCGGACCGCCATGGGTGGCCCGCGACGGACGGGGCGGTCTCAGCAGGCATGGGGATCCTCGGGTCGGGTCGCAGGACGTCCGACGCCGCGCCTCGGCGCCGGGGCGCGGCCGGTGTCGGAGCGGCGGGAATCGGTACTACCGGGAGAACGCACCGGCACCCGACGGGATAGGGGCGCCGCCCCCGGAGCGCCCTGGCGTGGGGGACGGGGCGGACGACCCGGCGGGGGGATCGAGGAAGAAGAGGTCCTCCATCGTCCGGTACGGCGACGGGTCCGGGCCGGATGCCCCGAAGGTCCCGTGGTAGCGGACCTGCGCGTTGGGGGTCGTCGTGAAGGGCGTGGGAGCGACCGGCGCCGTGCCCCGGAGCTCGGCGTACGCATCCACGTCTGCTCCGATCACCTCCGGCACGACGACGCCCAGGCCCGTCTCCGCGAGGTCGTCCAGGCGGCTCTCGAGCGATCCCTGCACCCACCCCTCGGTCATCGACTCCGTCCAACCCGACCGGAGGTTCCTGGTCGCGAGGTGCGCCTCCTTCGTCGCCGCCGCCTTGAACCCGCCGACGGACTGGCGGCTGGCACCTCCGAGGAACGCGCGTCCCGCGTCGACCCCGTGGCCCAGGGCCTTGCCGGCCGGACGCAGAACGCGACCCCCCGGGATGAGCGAGAGCCCGACCGAGGCGACGTCGCCGGCGAGGTCACCGTCGGCGACGCGCTCGTCCCCGGCGTTGCGCCGTAGCGCGTCGGTCGCGAGCTTGGTCCCGGCGGCGGCGGCTCCGATCCCCGCGAGCACCACGAGCGCGGTGCCCCCGGTGCCCACCGCGATGAGGACGAGCGCCGCGGCGGCAGCGATGAGGCCCAGGTCGTCCAGGCTCTTGGAGAAGGGCGCCCAGTCGCCGGAGAGGAGGCCGACCCCGAGGTTCCACACGACGCCGATGGTCCCGTTGATCAGGATCTTCGTGACCTCCTGCAGCGCCTTGACGACGACGCCCAGCGGCCCGTGCCGGTCCACGAACGACCGGATCGAGTTCTTGATCCCGAGGTCCGACGCCGCTTCGAGGGCGGACTTGCAGCGGCGCTCGGCGTCGCGGAACGCGTCCTTGGCCACCTCGACGGCGCGGTGGGCGGCGTCGAGCTCGCCCTTGGCCCGCGCCTGGGACGCGGAGGCGAGCGCCCGCGCCTGCACCAGGCGCCGGCGCTGCGCGTCGATCTGGACCTGTGCCGCCGGGTCGAGGTGGCCGAGCGACGAGATCGCGAGTCGCCGCAGCTCGGCGTCGACGGACGCGATCCGTGCGTTGGCGCTCGTGATCGCGCCGTCCGCCGCCTGGATCGGGCCGACTTGCGCACCGACGGCCGAGCGGACGGTGCCCAGCGCGTCGGCGAACGCGATCGTGGCGTCGCCGGCCGCGAGGCACGAGTCGTGGATCTTCGCCAGGTCCCGCGGGAGGTCGTCGAGCGCGTCGGAGAACAGGGTCGCCGCGTCGCCCTGCCAGGCCTGGCCGGAGTCGACGCGCTTCAGGGAGGTGTTGATCGCGGCGGCGCTTCCGGCGGTCTGACGGAGCGACCGGCCGAGGCTCCGGACGGTCTCGGGATCGCCGTCGGCCAGCGGGGAGCCCAGCAGCTCGCGAGTCGACGTCATGCCGTCGACCCGGGCGTCGCGGCCGAGACGATGCACTGCTCCGCCGAGTCGTACGCGGACCGGATGCTCCGCAGGGAGTCGGCCGTGTTCGTCGTCGTCTCGCTGATGCGGTGCAGTCCGTCGGACCAGTGCTGCCGGTACTCGGCGAACGCGTCGCGGACCAGGAACGAGCCGAACGCGGACCCGTCGACGCGCTTGCCGTCGTCGAGCGCGGACAGGTCCGACGACACCCGGCGCAGCTGGAGCTCCGTCTCCGCGAGCTCGCCGAGATCGACCCGCAACGTCGTCATGTCCGCGCCTCCCCGTCCCGCCGGCTCAGCTCGTCAGCGACCGCTTGATCGCGTCCTCGGTCTCGGTGTAGGTGGTGCCCGCCTTGCCGAGCAGCTGGCTGATGCCGTCCAGCGACTGCTGGATCTGGTCGGCGCTCTGCTTCCACTGGGTGAAGAGCTGGTTGAACTGCTCGGACGCGGCGCCCTCCCAGCCCTGGCCGACGAGGCCCTGGACCTTCGCCATGGCGGTCTGGTTCTCGCCGGAGATGTTGGCGGCGGTGGTGGTCAGCTGGCCGGAGATCGTCTGGAGTTCTTCGGCGGTGACGCGGATGATGGCCATCGGGTGCTCCCGTTCAGTGGTGGCGGGGTGTTCCGCCGTCGGGCGACCTTAACCCAGGGATCCCCAGGTTCCCAGCGGGTTCCGCCATACGGCGGAGGGGCTTGGGCGGTCTGGCGGAGCGGGCTTCCCGGGGCGCCGGGCGATCACGCGACGGTGGCCTCGGGGTCGGCGCCGGCGGCGACCTGGACGACCTGCACGCCCCCGTCGCGCACGAGGTAGCCGCGTCCCGGCCGGGACGGCGTGGCGTCGTGCCGCGGCAGCTCCGCGCCGAGGTGCTCGGCCTGCGACGCGTCCTCCGGCTGCAGGACGATCCCGAGTCCGTCCGAGGCGATCTTGCGGACCCACGGGTGCGTGAAGCCGCGCGCCGTCGACCGGTCCGCGGCGACGACGAGGTGGACCCCGACGTCGGGCCCGAGCCGGGCGACCTTCTCGGCGGCGGCGGAGAACCGTGCGTCGTCGAGGTCCCCGGCGTCGTCGACGAGCAGGACCACCGGCTGGTGGGCCCCGTCGCGGGACCGCTCGTCGACGACCAGGGCCGCCTCGACCATCAGGTCCGTCATGCCCGCCAGGTCCTCGGGGCGGGGACCGCTGTGGGGGATGGTCCGCAGCGGCGAGCGGCGCGGCGCGATGACGCCGAGCTGCACGCCGGGCGCCGGCAGCGCGCCGAGGGCCGCGGCGAGCGCCACGAGGACACCCGACCGGCCACTGCGGCGCGGGCCGCTGACCAGCAGGTGCCCGTCGGAGAGGTCGACCGCCAGGGGCTGCAGGCGCACCCCGCCGATCCCGACGGGCAGGGACCGCAGGCCGTGCGGGGCCGGGAGGTCGCGGCGCTCGACGCGGTCGGGCAGCCGGCCGATCGCCGGGGCGCGGAGCCCCGGCCAGCGCGCCGCCGCGCGGGCGCCCAGCTCCTCCAGCCCCGCGACCTGGTCGTCCCCGTCCGGGGTCGCGCCGACGTGCGCGAGCTGCGCCTCCAGCGTCGACCCGACCACGGCGCGCCCCGCGACGCCGCGCATCCCGCGGGCGGCGTCCGGGTCGACGCCGACGCTCATCGCGTCGTCGGGGCTCGTCATCCGCAGTACGAGCCGCTGGTCGATCAGCGGCTGGAACGTCGAGCCGACGCCGCTGCGCGACGCCGCGGTCGCGACGACCGACACACCGACGGGCCGGCCCGACGCGACGATCTGCAGCAGGCGATCGGTCAGCGCGGCGCCGGCGGCGTTGTCGATCGCGCGCAGGAGCTCGTCGAGGTCGTCGACCAGCAGCAGGACGCGGGCCCGCGGGTCGTCGGGCCGGCGCTCGCGGTAGCCCTGCAGGCTCGTCACGCCGGCGGCGCCGAAGCTCCGCGCGCGGTCCTCGACCTCGGCCGCGAGGTGGTCGAGGAGCCGCTCGAGTCGCTCCCGGTCCGCGGCGGTGACGACCGCGCCGCAGTGCGGCAGCCGGACGAGCGACGCCAGCCCCCGGCCCGCGGGATCGATCGCGTAGACCTGCGCCTCGTCGGGCGGGAACGCGGCGGCGACCTGGCCCGCGATCGTGCGCAGCGCCGACGAGCGTCCGCTGCCGCCCGCCCCGTAGACGACGGTGAACCCGTGCTGGTCGGGGTCCAGCGTGAGCGGTCCCTGGCGCTGCAGTCGCGGCTCGTCGAGCAGGCCGATCGCGAGCGCGTCGCGGCCGCCGGCCGGGCGCGGCAGGCGGGAGGCGGGGAGCGCGTCGGCGAGCGGCGGCAGCCAGGGCGGGGGCGGGGGCGTCAGCCCAAGGTCGGTGGTGGCGTCGACGACGGCCTCGACGAGACGCTCGAGGTCCGTGGTGCCGCCGGCGTCGGCGGAGGACGCCACGCCGGTCGCGGGCATCGCGCCGGCGAGGTCGAACGGTGCGACCGTCAGCACCGCGGTGGTGCCGGCCGCGCTCACCCCGCTGACGTACGCGGACTGGAACTCCAGCGGGCGCCCCAGGCCGGTGCGGGCGAACCCGCGGCCGCTGTGCTCCGGCCCGCTGGGGATGTGGGCGGCGTCGCTGGTGCCGACGGCGTCGACGCTCTGCGACTCGTCGGCCGCGCGCAGGGCGAGCCGCAGGTTCGTGTTCGCCTTGATCGGCGCGGTGAACGCGTTGCCGAGCGTCTGCGACGCGAGGATCATGTGGACGCCCAGGGAACGCCCGCGCTGGGCGACGTCGACGACGCCGTCGACGAACTCCGGGACCTCGTCGCGGAGCTTCGCGAACTCGTCGACCGCGAGGACGAGCGACGGCGGCGTGTGGCCCGGCGCCTTCTCGGCGAGCTCGAAGAGGTCCTTGGCACCGAAGCGGGCGAGGATCTTCTCACGCCGCAGCAGCTCGGCGTCCAGCGCGACCAGCGCGCGGCGGCTGAGGTGCTCGTCGAGGTCGGAGACCACGTCGACGACGTGCGGCAGGCCGGCGCACGGGCCGAACGCCGCGCCGCCCTTGTAGTCGAAGAGCAGAAACGTCACGACGGTCGGCGGATGGCGGGCCGCCAGGGCGCAGACGACGCTGCGCAGCAGCTCGCTCTTGCCGGAGCCGGTGGTGCCGACGACCAGGGCGTGCGGGCCGTCGCGCCGCAGATCGATCTCGAACGGGCCCGACGCGCCGGCGCCGACCGGGGCGGACAGGTCGTCGCGGCGCCGCGACCACTGGTGGGCGATGCGGTCGGGATCGGGGTCCTGGAGCCCGAGCAGGTCGAGCAGCCCGACCCGCGACGGGACGCCGGTCTCGCGGCCGCGGGCGCCGCGGTCCAGCAGCGGGGCGAGGTCGCGGGCCGTCGCCTCGGCGGCCGGCACGCCGAGCGGCTCGGCGACGATCCCCGGGACGACGTCGCCGCCGTCCGCCCGGATCAGGTCGAGCGTCGTGGCGGACGTCAGCGAGAGGATCGCGCCGGTCGCCAGCGGCAGGTCGTGCTGGTGGGCGGCGGTCCACAGCAGCGAGACCCCGGACTCGCGGGCCGCGGCGACGATCCCGCGGACGGTCGGGCCGTCGAGGGCCAGCGCGCCGTCGACGACGAGCAGGACGTGCGGCAGGTGGCGGACCTGGCGGCCGGCACCCCGGTCGGACGCGAGCCGCTCCTCCTGCAGCCGCTGGACGCGGTCCAGGAGCGCGCGGGCCGGGATGTCGCCGCGGGCCAGCGGCGCGCCGCCCAGGACGTCCCCGGCCGCCGCGACGTGCGGCAGCCAGGTCAGCCAGCGCCACGCGTCGCCGGCCGCGTGGCCGGTGGCCGCGACGACGACGAGGTCGGCGGGGCTGTGCAGCAGCGTGGCCTGGACGACGAGCGTCCGTACGATCGCGGCGGTCGCCTGCGGCGGCCCCGGGATCCCGCAGACGCCGACGTCGGGCAGCGGCACCGTCACCGGCACGTTGCGCAGCAGCGCGAAGCGGTCCAGCAGCGACCGGGCCTCGTGGCGCAGCAGGTCGCTGCCGCCGTGCTGGTAGCTGACGCGCGACGCGAACGGCAGCGACCCGGTGCCGACGCGCAGGTGCAGGAAGTCGGGGTCGGTCGGCCGGCGTTCCCAGAGCGCGGTGCGGTGGGTGGTCGCCCGCGGCACGAGCACGTCGAGGCCCGGCGACTGCGCCACGCGGTGCTGGCCCTCGGCGATGTAGGTCTGCGTCAGCCGGGTGTTGGCGGCGTCGAGCTCCCAGCGGAAGCGCGCTGCCCGCTCGGCATAGCGCTCGGAGCCCTGGCGACGGTCGCCGAAGTACGAGGCGGCGGCCATGACCGGCGTGAGGAGCGCGAAGAGGAGGAAGAGCGGGTTCCCCACGACGAGCGCCATCGCGATCCCCGCCACCAGCGGGATCAAGGACAGCGCGAGCGGGAACCGCGGCGCGCTGGGGTCGTCGGGCGGGGCCGGCAGGTCGACGGTCGTCGTGGGCGCGGGGCGGAGCACGCGCGGCGCGCGGTTGATCGACAGGCGCGGGCCGTCCCACTGCTGGCCGGCCGGCCGCGGCGGCGGCACGGGGCCGGTCGCCCGGGCGATCCGCACGCGGTCGCCCCAGCGCAGGTCCGCGGACCCGAGGCGGTCGTCCGGGGCGAGCAGCGCGCCGGTGCGCTCGACGACCGCCCCTTCGACGGGACCGAGACCGAGCGCGCGGGCGACGCCCTGGAACGTGCGGTCGACCCGGTCGTCCGCCTGGGCGAGCAGCTGGAGGTCGTGGTCGTCCCCGCGGCGGTCGACGACGGTGAGCCGCAGCTCGATCGGGGCGCCCGGATCCGGCGTGACGCGGATCGACGGACGGCGCGCCGCGACCTGGGCGTCGAACCGGAACGCCTCGCCCGCGACCTCGAGCACGTCCCCGGGCTCCAGCGCCTGCGGCTCGACGCCGAGCGGCACGCCGCGCAGCCGGCACTCCGCGTTGGGCTGCGGGGTGCGCGCGCCATAGCGGCCGCCGAGGAACGAGATCTCGGCGAGCGGCACCGCCGGCTCGTCGGGTGGGGCGACGACGCGCCCGTGCGCGGAGAGCCCGAGCACGACCGGTCGGCGCCCGAGCTCGACGGGCTGCCCCGACCAGGTCAGGCGGGCGGCGCGGTGCAGCGGGCCGCTGCCGGCCGACGACGGGTCGGACCGCGGCGGCACGTCGTCGACGTCGATGCGCCGGCGGCCGGTCGGCGGCGCGGCGGCGGGCGGCGGGTCGTCGTCGAACGAGACGACCATGCGCCGGCGGCCCCCGTCGCGGCCGGACGGGGTCGTCATCGGACGCCCCGTCGGGGGGAGCCCGCGGCAGACGGGACGGCGGTCGCGGGCGCCGGTCGATGCGGGGTGGGAGTGCTCAACAGACGAGCAGGAGCTCGGACTTGCGGGGCTCCCAGACGGTCCGGCGGCCGGCGATCGCGTAGCCCGGGTCGTAGTGCCAGGCGCCGTGCTCGTACCGCGCCCAGGTCCGGCCCCTGAAGCTGGAGCAGCCGCCGCCCGAGTAGCTGGGGCCGCTGACGTCGACCTGGACGCTGGAGTCCGCGCGGTCGACGGAGACGACGCGGGCGCGGATCGACCGTGGGTTGCCGATGCCGTTGGCGACGGTCTGCTGGTTGCGCGTCCAGCCGTCGTAGCCCGCGTCGGCCTCCTCGTACGCGCGCCGGCGGTCGCTCAGGAGGCCCCAGGCCGTCCGGTAGTCGCCGTCCACGATCGCCTCGTGGAAGTCCCGCAGGAGCGTGGTGACCTCCGCGGACATCTCGGCGCGGGAGACGTTCGGGAGGGCCCCGTCGTCGATCGGATCGGCGGCGGGGGTGGAGGCGGTGCCGGTGGGACCGGTCGTGGTCGCCGGCGCGGAGGCGGTGGTGGCGGTGGGAGTCGCGCCCGCGTCGGCCCGCGTCGTGGTCGCCGGCACGGTCGTCGCTCCGTCGGTGCGCGCGGCCGTCGCGGATGCCGCGGTGGCCGCCGCGGGCGCCGGGTCGTCGCCGCCGAGCAGCAGGAACGCCGCGCCGGTGCCCGCGATCACGAGGGCGAGCAGCACGATCGAGACCGTCAGCCACGGGCTCCGTCCGGGGGCGGTCGGCACGGGCCCCGCGGGCCGGCCGGACGGCGGGGGCGCCGGGGGCCCCGTCGGCGGGGCGTACGCACCAGGGCCCGGCGCGGCGGCGACGACGGTCGCGGCGTCCGCGGCCCCCGCGCAGCCGACGACGGCGCAGCCCTGGCCCTCGGCCCAGCAGTCGGCGTGGTGGACGGCGTGGCAGTCGCCGCACTCGACGGCGTCGGAGCCGCCCTTCAGCGGGAAGCGGCAGTAGGGGCACGAGCGCCCTGCGTCGGAGGCGTCGGCTGATCGAGGGACGGCGGGCATCGGGACCGGCGGATCATGACCCAGCGCCCGTCCCCCGACCATCCGCCGAATGGCGGGTGCGGCCGGTCAGCCCGGTCGGGCCGCGGCCCGGAGAGGGCCCGCAGCCGTCCTGGGCCTTCGCGGACCGGGGGCCGGGACGGCGGCATCGGGCTCCAGCGGGATGACCTTCGTCGTCGTGACCGGCTCCTCCGGGGCCGGCGACGCCCCACCGTCGCCGCGGAGCAGCAGGAACGCGGCGCCGGCGGCGAGCACGACCACGACGAGCAGCAGGACGAGGGCCGGTCCCAGGCCGCGGCGGGTCGACCGGTCCTCCGACGCCGGGGGCGGGGGCGGGGGAGCGCTCCAGTCCGGGGTCGGCGGGACGGCGGGCGCGAAGCCGGGCGTCGGAGGCGGGGCCGCAGGAGCGGCGGGACCCGACGGCGCGGCACCGGCTGCCGCGCCCCCGCA
>NZ_JBFAPC010000158.1:0-12872 GCF_040675535.1 Patulibacter sp. NPDC049589
CCGGCCCGCGCCGCCGCGCCGGCGACGTTCATCGCGGCCGCGGCGGCGGCGACCGCGGGCGACCGCCGCGCGGCCTGCCAACGGTACGTGGCCGCCATGAAGCGCCGGGCGCGGTCGTCGCCGAACGCGGTCCCCGTGGCGGCGGCGATCTCGTGGTCGACGGACGCGTCGGGGACGTAGCGGACGGGCCACCCGGCGCGGTCCGCGCGCCAGCAGAGGTCGAGGTCCTCCGCGTACATCCACATGCCCGTGTCGAACCCGCCGATCCGCTCCCACGCGGCCCGCCGGACGGCCAGGAACGCCCCGTGCGCCCACGGCACCCGGCGCGGCTCGTCCGCGTCCCAGGTGCCCTCGAGCACGAACCGCCGGCGCAGCTCCGCGCTGCGCTCGACGAGCCCCGCGTTGAACGCCGCCGTGAAGCGCAGCCCGGGGAAGGGGTGGACGCTGTGCTGGGTCGACCCGTCCGGGGCGACCAGCCGCGGGGCGAGGATCCCCGCGCCCGGGTCGTCCGTGCCCGCTCGCAGGAGCGCCTCCAGGGCGCCCGGGTGGACGGCGACGTCGGCGTTCGCGGGGCAGATCCACGCGGCGTCGCTGTCACGGGCCCCGAGGTCGACGGCGGCCCCGAACCCGAGGTTGCACCCGGGCTCGACCAGCGAGACGCCGCGGTGCTCGGCGCGGACCAGGTCGGCGGACCCGTCCCCGGGGGCGTTGTCGACGACCGCGACCGTCGCGCGGCCGGCCGCGACGTCGGGCCGCAGCGCCGTCAGGCAGCGGTCCAGCAGCCGCGGCGTCCGGTAGGACACCACGACCACGTGGAACGGGGCGCTCACGGCGCGGACGGTCGACCCGGCCTCAGGACCGGATGAGCCCGAGGACCTCGTCACGCTTCTGCTCCATGTCCTCCACGGAGACCAGCGACTCGAGGCAGAGCCGCAGCAGCGGCTCGGTGTTGGACTTGCGGACGTTGAAGTGCCAGTCCGCGTAGTCGATCGAGACGCCGTCGACGTGCGTGATCGTGGCGTCGGTGGCGCCGTACTTCGCCTCGATCTCCGCCATCTTCGCGTCGGCGTCGGTGACGGTCGAGTTGATCTCGCCGGAGATGAAGTACTTCTCGTGGAAGCGGTCCACCAGCGCGGAGAGCTTCAGTCCGCGGACGGACAGCAGCTCCAGGATCAGCAGCGCCGGGATCGAGCCCGAGTCGGCGTTCGAGAACTTCTCGAAGTAGTAGTGGCCCGAGACCTCGCCGCCGAAGATCGCGCCCTCCTGCGGCATGCGCGTCTTGAAGAACGCGTGGCCGACGCGGTTGATCAGCGCGCGGCCGCCCGCGGCCTCGACGACGTCGGCGACGGCGCGGGACGCGCGACAGTCGTAGAGGATCGTCGCGCCGGGCTGCTTCTCGAGCAGCGACTCGGCGAGCAGGGCGGTGAGGAAGTCGCCGTCGACGAAGCGGCCCCGGTCGTCGATGAAGAAGCAGCGGTCCGCGTCGCCGTCCCACGCGATGCCGAGGTCCGCGCCCGTCTCGAGGACCTTGTCGATGATGAACTGCCGGTTCTCCGGCAGCAGCGGGTTGGGCTCGTGGTCGGGGAAGTTGCCGTCCGGCGTCCAGTACGTCTCGACCAGGTCGAGGCCCAGGTGCTTGAGGACGGGCCCGATCATCGGGCCGGCCATGCCGTTGCCGCCGTCGACGACGACCTTCAGCGGCTTGATCGCGGCGGGGTCGATGAACTCCAGGGCGGCGGCGTGGAACGCGTCGTAGACGTTCTCCTCGACCACGCCGCCGGGCGTCACGCCGACCGGATCGGCGTCGAGCTCGGTGCCGAGGCAGAGGTCGCGGATCTCGCCGATGCCGCGCTCGCCGGACAGCGCGAGCGCGCCCTTCTCGACGAGCTTGGCGCCCGTGTAGGCCTTCGGGTTGTGCGACGCGGTGCACATCAGCCCGCCGTCGAGGCCGCGGGTACCGACGGTCCAGTAGAGCATCTCGGAGCCGACCTGCCCGAGGTCCACGACGCTGGCGCCCTCGAGCACGATGCCGTCGCGGTACGCGCGCAGCAGCTCCGGGGCGGACAGGCGCATGTCCCGGCCGACGACGAGGGTGAGATCGGTGACGGGCTTGCCGGAGAGGTCCGACACGACCCGGGCGAACGCCCGCCCGATCCGGTGTGCGACCGCGGCGTCGATCTGCTCGCCGGCGATGCCGCGCACGTCGTAGGCCTTGAAGATCTCGGGAGGCACGCTCATGTGCGCCGCATCCTACGGGCCGTCGGCGGCCCGGCGTGTGCGCCCGGCCGGCGGCTCCCAGCTCGCCGACAGCCGCCGGCGGAGCGTGTCCCCCTCGATCCGGGCCGTGACCCGGGCGACCACCCCGGTCAGGTCGGGGACGAAGAGGTCCAGTGCGATCGCGTCGCCGTCGCGGACGCCGTAGCGCTCCCGGATGTCGGCGTAGCGGCCGCGGATCGAGATCGGCCGGCCGTTGGGCTGGGTCGTCAGGTCGGCGAGGTCCAGCACGTCCGCGACGAGGCTCTGCTCGCGCTCGTACGCCCCGAGGTCCTGGCCGGCGAGCTCCGCCTCGAAGCGACCGCCGGAGTGGTGGGCGACCAGCCGGGCCAGGCGCTCGTCGCCGGCGTCCCGCAGCAGCCGCGCGCCGGTGAGGTGGTGCAGCTCGCCGTCCCGGCGCAGCGACGGCGCCTTGCCGACGTCGTGGAGCAGCCCGGCCAGCTGGGCGACGGCGACCTCGTGGTCGTCGAGGCCGCAGCAGCGCGCGAGGGACGCGCAGGTCGTGGCGACGGCGACGCAGTGGGCCAGCAGGCGCGGGTCCGCGGCCGTGAGCTCCGGGACGCGCTCGTGCCACGGGGAGCCGCCGGGGTCGGGGCCCCACGGCGTCCGCGGCCCGTCCGGGGACGTCGCCCGCGGATCGTCCGGCGCGGCGCTCACCGCACGGCGCCCCGCAGGTACCCGCGGATCTCGCGGACGAGCTCCCGCTCGAACAGGAACGTGCCGATCCCCAGCAGGACGATGAAGACGACGAGCTCGGCGCCGAGCGGCACGTCGAGCGTCGTCAGCAGCACCCCGACCGCGGTCGCCGGCAGCACCGGCACGAGCGAGCGGACGCTGAGGCGCAGCGGCGACCACGTCCCGAAGCGTCGGCGCACGTAGACCGTCCGCACCGCCAGCTGGCCGAGCGCCTGGGCGAGCATGCTGACGGCCAGGCCGTTCAGGCCCCAGATGAGGATCGGCGGCACCTGCAGGACGACGAAGAGGACGAGCGCCGCGATCCCGTTGACCGCCAGCGGCCGCGAGTCGCCGGCCACGATCTCGTACTGCCACCAGTTCGTGCCGAGGTGCGCGACGGCGACGGCGACCGCGAACCACTGGACGACGCCGACGGCCGAGCGCCACTCGTCGCCGTAGACGGCCGGGATCAGCTGCGGCGCGAAGATCACGAGCCCCGCGGCGACCGGGACCGCCCACGCGAGCCCGACGCGGTTGGCCTTGCCGAACGTCTCCCGCAGCACATCCGGGCGGTCCTGCGCGGCGGCGATCGCGGGGTAGAGCACCGTCGAGACCGCCTGGTCCAGCCGCGCCGCGAAGAACGTGATGTTCGAGGCCAGGGTCACGGCGGCGACGGCGCGTGCGTCGATCGAGCGCTGCGCCAGCACCATCAGGCCGAGCCCGACGACGGCGCCGGAGACCGCGGCGATCCACAGCGCCCCGGAGATCTTCCCGTAGCGGCGCAGCGCCACGCGGTCGAACTTCGGGCGCAGCCGGAACGGGCTCAGCACCACCGCGATCAGCGCGGTGGCCCACGCCCCGGCGAGGATCCCGAGGACGATCGACCACGCGCCGAAGCCGGCGATCGCCAGCCCGACCGCGACGACCGTGCCGAGGACGGGATCGACCGCCTGGATCGCGCGCAGCCGGCCGAACTCCATCCTCCGCGAGAGCACCCAGAGCGGGGCCTGCAGGGTCTGGGCGGGCCAGGCCAGCGCGCTCGCGATGCCGAGCGGCAGGAGCCGCCAGTCGCCGTACATCAGCGCCAGCAGCGGGGCGGACGCGATCGTCAGCACCGTGAGCGCGCCGTTGACCGTCACCTCGATGGCGAAGACGCGCTGGAACGCCTGCTCCTGGTCATCCTCGTCCTGGCCAACGTAGACCTCGTTGGTGCCGGTGGTGCGGAACGCCGCCAGCAGGGCGCCGAACGCGAGCAGCGCGCCCCAGATCCCGTACTCCTCCGGACCCACGACGCCCGGAAGGACGAAGTTCCGGCCCGCCTGGACGACGCCCATGGCGGCCATCCAGATCCCGCTGATCAGCACCCCGCGCGTGGCGTGCTCGCGCAGCGTCCGCGACCCGAGCGCGATCCCGCGGCGCTTGGCGGCGTCGGACGCCGCCACGCCGGTCGGGGCGACGCCGGGAACGTCCAGCGGGAGCGCCGGGGGCACCGCGGCGGGAACGCCGGCGGGCTCGGACGGGGGATCTGCGGGAGGCTCGGACAAACGGGGACCGTGCTTCGGGGGCCCGGCGCGCCGGGAGGAGGGCCGGGCGCGCGACGCCGCGGCAGTCTAGTCGTCCCCGCCCGGCCACCGGTCCGCGCGGCCCCGCGGTGCGGGGCGGCCCGGGGGCGCCGCGGTGTCGTCCGTAGACTGCCCGCCCGTGGCCCAGCCGATCACCCGCGAGTTCCTCACCGACGTCCTGGCCCTCGTGCCCGCACCGGACCCGGTCGTCGAGTTCGGCTCGCTGCAGGTCGAGGCCGCGCAGGACATCGACCTGCGCCGCTTCTTCCCGGGCCGCCCGTTCACCGGCACGGACTTCCGTGAGGGCCCCGGCGTCGACCGCGTCGAGGACCTGCGCGGCCTGACCTTCGAGGACGGCGAGGTCGGCACGGCGATCTGCCTCGATACGCTCGAGCACTGCGCCGACCCCGTCACGGCGGTCCGCGAGATGCACCGGTCGCTCACGCCCGACGGCGGGCTCTGCCTGATCAGCTCGGTGATGCTCTTCGGCATCCACGGCTACCCGAACGATTACTTCCGCTTCACGCCCGAGGGCTTCCGCCAGCTGCTGGAGCCGTTCGACGACGCCTGGGTCGTCGGCATCGGCGACCAGGGCATCCCGCGCGAGGTCTTCGGCGTCGGGATCCGGGGCGGCTCGCTCGACGCGCTGGGCCTGGAGCGGATGCCGCAGCTCGCCGCCCGCCAGCGCTGGTGGGACGAGGCCGACGGCATGATCCGCATCGGCCCGCTGCGCTACCCGCCGCGGCTGCTCGCCAAGGAGCTCGGCTGGGAGGCCCGGCGCCTCGTGCGCGAGAAGCTCCGCGGCCGCCGCGGCTGAGGCGCTCGCACGCGCGCCCCGGCTGAGGGCCACCAGCAGTCCTACCGCGGGTAGCGATTCTTCCTACGGTGATGTAGCTTCCGTCGCCGGCGCGCCGCCCGGCCCGCCGGGAAGGAGCTCCGATGCCCGACACCGTGATCGTCCCGACGGCACTCGCCGCGCCCCTGACGCTGCCCGGCGGCCAGGTCCTGCAGAACCGCCTGGCGAAGTCGGCGCTCTCCGAGCAACTCGGCGACCGCCGCAACGCCCCGACGCCGGACCTCGAGCGCCTCTACCGCCGCTGGTCGGCGGGCGGGTCCGGTCTGCTGGTGACCGGGAACGTGATGATCGACCGGCGCCAGCTCGGGGAGCCCCGCAACGTCGTCGTCGAGGACGACCGCGACCTCGCCGCGCTGACGGCGTGGGCGGCGGCGTCGCGCTCCGGCGGCAACGTCGCCTGGGCCCAGATCAACCACCCGGGGCGACAGGCCCTGTGGCTCGCCGGCTCGGCCCGCCCGGTCGCCCCGAGCGCCGTGGCACCGAAGATCCCCGGGTACGTCACGCCGCGCGCGCTGACCGGTGCGGAGGTCGAGGAGCTCATCGGCCGCTACGCCCGCACCGCCGCGATCCTCGCGGGCGCCGGCTTCACGGGCGTCCAGCTGCACGGCGCCCACGGCTACCTGATCTCGCAGTTCCTCTCCCCGCTGGCCAACGTCCGGGACGACGCGTGGGGCGGCGACGCCGAGCGGCGCCGGCGGTTCGTGCTCGAGGTCGTCCGCGCGGTCCGCGACGCGGTCCCGGCCGGCACGGCGGTCGCGATCAAGCTGAACTCCGCGGACTTCCAGCGCGGCGGCTTCGACGAGGACGAGTCGATGGCGGTCCTCGAGGCGCTCGCGGCGGAGGATCTCGACCTGATCGAGATCAGCGGCGGCACCTACGAGCAGCCGGCGATGATCGACGGCAACCGCAAGCCCAGCACGGTGGCGCGCGAGGCGTACTTCCTCGAGTACGCCGAGCGGCTGCGCGAGCGGGTCCCGCACGTGCCGCTGATGGTGACCGGCGGGTTCCGCACGACGGAGGCGATGGAGCGCGCCGTCGCCACGGGCGCGTGCGACGTCGTGGGCCTCGGCCGGCCGCTCGCGGTCCTGCCCGACGCCCCGGCGCGGCTCCTGGACGGGCGGATCGACCACGTCGACGCGGGCGAGAAGCGGGTCGGCGTGCCGAAGCTCGACAGCGCCGTGGACCTCTACTGGCACACGCGGCAGCTGCGGCACATGGGCGCCGGTCGCGACCCGCGGCCGGGGGAGAGCGCGTGGCGCGCGGCCGCCGGCCTGATCGTCGAGAACGGCTGGGGCGCGATGCGCCGCCGCCGCGGGGGCTGAGCGGCCCGTGCCCCGTCGCGAGCGCCGCGGCCACGCGTCGCGGTGCGGCGGGTCGGAGGACCGCGCCCGTGCCGCCCACCGGCGGCGCGCCGGCCTCAGGCCGGCTTCGTCCCCACCAGCACGTGCTGGTAGGTCAGGAAGGCCCGCACCCCGCGCGGCGCGATGCGGGGGAGCCTCCGGTCGATGCGGTGGGGCTTCCACGGGTGGACCTTCATGACGCGCAGCACGTCGCGGTCGACCGGTCCGATCGGCGCGCCGGCGTCGGCGAGGAGGTTCATCGCGTCGCCGAGGGTGAACCAGCGCAGGTGGGTGGCGTCGAAGATGCCGGCCTCGCTGCGCGGCCACGTCCCGTGGCGGGCGAGCGTCCAGAACGTCTCCCAGTAGCGGACGTTCGGGAGCGAGACGACGACGGCGCCGCCGGGCCGCAGGAGCGCCACGGCGCTGGCGAGCGCGACCCACGGCTCGCGCAGGTGCTCGAGCACGTCGGCGGCGATCACGCAGTCGTAGCCGTCGCCGGCCAGCGCCCGGGCGTCCTCCGGCGTCGCGAGCGCGCGCTCCAGATCGACCGTCTCGACGCGGTCCAGGCGCCCGCGGGCGGTCGCGGCGTAGGCGGGGTCGAGCTCGAGCCCGACGATCTCGCGGCCGGGGACGGCGGCCTTCAGCGCGGCTCCGAGCGCTCCCGAGGAGCAGCCGAGGTCGAGGATCCGGCGGGCGCTCGCGGGCACCATCCGCCGGACGTCGGGTCGGTCGTTCTCGTAGGCGTCGCGGCGGACCGCCCGCAGCGCGTCGTCCGCGCCGTCGGCCGGGGAGCCGGGGGCGTCCGGCGGGACGTCCGGGCCGGACGCGGACACGCTCAGCGCGGGCGCCGGGAGTGCAGGACGACGTGGCGGACGCCGAAGCGCTCCTTGCCCTTGCCGGCGTGCATGACGAAGCGCCCGTGGACGTCGGTCTGGTCGAAGCCGGCGGTCCAGTGCATCCCGCGCCACGTCTTCGTCGTCGGCATCCAGTAGACGACGGCGGCCTCGCGGTCGGCCAGGTAGCGGGCCGAGCGCCAGGGGAGGAGGGCGCCGCGCCGGTCGTACTCCTCGGCGGAGATGAAGAGGCCGCCCGGCCTGACCAGCGGGAAGATCCGCTCCAGGGCGCGCATCTGGTCGCGCAGGTGGATCAGCACCGACCCGCAGAAGACGAGGTCGAAGGTGCCGATCTCCTCCGGCG
The DNA here is from genome assembly GCF_040675535.1 of Patulibacter sp. NPDC049589. NCBI lineage: Bacteria > Bacillati > Actinomycetota > Thermoleophilia > Solirubrobacterales > Patulibacteraceae > Patulibacter > Patulibacter sp. NPDC049589. The sequence continues at coordinate 7,905 of NZ_JBFAPC010000158.1, forward strand.
TGGCGTCGTAGATCGAGAGCACGACGCGCTCGACCTTCGAGTTCAGCACCTGCTTGGCCAGGTGGAAGCCGGCGCCGCGGGGCTCCGGGGCCAGCTCGTCCGGGGCGGGGACGCGGCGCGGCGGGGTGTCGAGCTTGGTCTCGTCGTCGAGGTCCAGCGCCACGACCTCGGCGCCACGGCGCTCGAACTCGAACGCCCAGAAGCCGTCCCAGGTGCCGATGTCGAGCACCCGCTTGCCGGTCAGGTCCTCCGGGATCCCGTACCGGTGGACGTCGTCGCGGAGGTCGAACCAGCCGTCCGTGACGACCCCCGGAGCGAGCTCCATGGCGTGGTACCACGGGCGGGAATCGGCGGCCTCGCGTGCGTCCATCGGTCGGGAGTGTAGGGGCGGCGCGCCTTCTCCGGCGGCCGGCGGGCGGGGTACGCGCGGCGGCGAGATCCCTAGACTGGCGCCGGTGAGGGACCCGAGACGCCAGGATCCGCCGGCCACCGCGAAGCGAGGCCGCAGGACCGCCACAGCGCCGTCCACGACGGCATCCCGGGTGCACGGGTGAGCGCCCCCGTCGAGGACCGGATCGCCGCCGCGCGCGCCGCGATCGCCGACAACCCGGTCTGGTACCACGCGATCGAGCTGGCCCCCGGCGTCGTGACCCCGGGCTTCGTCGACCACCGCCCGGTGACGCCGCGGATCCTGCCGCGCGACCTGACCGGCGTCCGGGCGCTGGAGGTCGGGACGTTCGACGGCCACTGGTCGTTCGCGATGGAGGAGCGCGGCGCGCAGGTCACCGCGCTGGACCTGCCCGCGTTCGAGGGCACGAACTTCCCGCCGCTGCACCGCGAGCGCCTGCTGCGCGAGATGGCCGAGAAGGACCTGGAGCTCGGCCGCGGGTTCAAGCTCGCGCACGAGATCCGCGGGTCCTCGGTGGAGCGGCTGGAGGTCGACGTGCAGTCCTTCGCGCCCGAGGAGGTCCCCGGCGAGTACGACCTCGTGTTCGTCGGCGCGATCCTGCTGCACCTGCGCGACCCCGTCGGCGCGCTCGAGCGGCTCCGCGGCTGCCTGCGGCCCGGCGGCCGCCTGATCGCCTTCGAGGCGTTCTCGTTCGCCGCGACGCTGCGCGCCCCGCGCCGCGCGATGGCGACGTTCGAGACGGTCGAGACCGCCTTCAACTGGTGGGTCCCGAACCTCGCCGCGCTGCGCGCCTGGTTCCTGACCGCCGGCTTCGTGGACGTCAAGCGCCACGCGATCATGCGCCCGCCGACGAACCCGGAGATGCGCGGCATCAACGTCCTGTTCACGGCCAAGCGCGGCGCGTGAGGCCGGACGCCGCCGAGCGGATCGCGGCGCTCCCGGACGACCTCGTCGTCCTGGACGTCGGCGGCTGGGCGGCGCCCCTGTGGCGCGCCGACTGGGTGGTCGACCTGCTGCCGTACGAGACCCGCGGGCTCTACGGCGCCGCCGACCCGGCCCGCGAGCGCTTCACCGCCGACACGTGGCGGCAGGCGGACATCTGCGGCCCCGAGCCCTGGCCCTTCGAGGACGGGCAGTTCGACGTCGCGATCTGCTCCCACACGCTCGAGGACGTCCGCGACCCGGTCTTCGTCTGCAGCGAGCTGCGGCGCGTCTCGCGCTCCGGCTACGTCGAGCTGCCCGCCGCGATCGAGGAGCTGACCTTCGGCGTCCAGGGCCCGTGGGTCGGCTGGTCGCACCACCGCTGGATCGGCGAGCGCCACGGCGACGAGCTGGTCCTGACCCACAAGCCGCACCTGCTCTCCGCGCCCGGCCGGCACCTGCCGACGGGCACCCACGAGTCGGTCCCGGCCGAGGAGCGGACGATCGCGTTCTGGTGGGACGGCGAGCTCCCGGTCCGCGAGCAGGTCCAGGTCGCGGCGGAGGAGTTCGACGCCTGGCTCGGCGGGCTGCTGGCCACCTGCGCCGCCCGCGCCGGGATCGACGCGCCCGAGCCCGACGCGCCGGGCACCGCGTCCGGAGGCCGCGTCGCGCTGCGGCAGAAGGGCCGGCTGCGCCACGTCCGCCAGGCGCTCGGGCACCGCGCCTCGCGCTGGCGGGGTCAGCGGCGGTGAGTCGCCCGCTCGGGACGGCCACGGCGTGAGCACCCCGACCGCACCCCGTGGCGCCGCCGGGCCCGTGCCGGCCGACCGGCCACGGCCCGACGTGTCCGTCGTGATGGCCACCGCCGGCCGCCGCGTCGGCCTGCTGTGGGCGCTCGACGCCCTCGCCGTCCAGGAACTGCCGGCCGGCGCGACGTACGAGGTCGTCGTCGTCCACACCGAGGGGACGGTCGCCGAGCCGCTGCAGGCCGCGGCGGAGCACCCGCTCGTCGTCGCCGGCGTCGCCCGGATCCTCGCCGACCCCGCTGCCTACGCGTCCGGCAAGCGCAACGCCGGCTGGCGCGCCGCCCGCGCGCCGCTGGTGGCCTTCACCGACGACGACTGCCGCCCGCGGCCGGGCTGGCTCGCCGCCTTCCTGACGGCCCACGCGGCGGCCCCGGGGGCGTTCCTCCAGGGCGGTGCGGCGATCGACCCGGACCAGGAGCAGGTCGCGATGCGGGCCCGCCGCCCGCGCCTCCAGACGTTCGAGCCGCCGACCCCGTGGGCCGAGCTCTGCTCCGCCGCCGCGCCCCGCGCCGCGCTGGAGCACGTCGGCGGCCTGGACGAGACCTTCGAGCGCGCGGGGGAGGACACCGACCTCGCGTGGCGGCTGCGCGACGCCGGCGTGGCGTGGCACGGCGTCCCCGACGCGGTCGTCGACCACGCCGTCGAGACCCCCGGATTGCTCGGCGCGCTCCGGGTGGCGGCGCGGTTCGTGGACGCCCCGCGCCTGGTCGCCCGGCACCCGGCGATGCGCCGGCACTATGCGGCCGGCGTCTTCTGGTCGCCCGCCCACGCGTGGTGGCTGCTCGGCGCGGCCGGCCTGCTGCGCGCGGCCTGCCGCCGCGAGCCGCTCGCGCTCGGCCTGACCGCGCCGTGGCTCGCGTGGCACCTGACGCGCTACGGCCGCACGCCCCGCGGGGCGGCCCGCAGCGCGACCGAGCTTCCCGGCAACGCGCTGATCGACGGCGCGCAGATCGCGGCCTTCGCGGTCGCGTCGGCCCGCGAGCGGAGCCCCCTGCTGTGAGCGTGCGTCCGGACCACCCGGCCGACGCGCCCCACGCCGGCGGGGCGCCGGTCGGATCGGCGGCCGTGCCGGGAGCCGGCGGTCCTGCGGCCGCGGACGGTGGCCCCGCCCTGCGCCCGACCCTCCTGAACCCCGTCTTCTGGCCCGAGGTCCGCCGCGGCAGCGAGCGCGCGGTGCGGTCGCTCGCCGACGGTCTCGTCGCCGCCGGCCACAAGCCCCGCCTGGTCACCTCCTACGCCGGGCGCACGCCGCGCTTCGACGCCGAGGACGGGTTGGCGATCACGCGGCTTCCACGCGTCGCGTCCCGGTACTTGTGGCGCACGGTCGCCGACGACCACGCCGCCCACCACCCGCTGGCGCTGCCGCTGCTGTCCGCGGACCCCGGCGACGTCCTGCACGCCTTCTACCCGACGGACGCCACGCTCGCCGTCCGCGCGGCCGCCGCCCACCACGCGCTCGGCGTGATCCGTCCCGCGGGGCACGATCGCCCGGCCCGGGTCCCGGTCATCGTCAGCGTGATGGGGCCGCCCGACCGGGTCTGGGCCGTCGCGGTCCGCGGCCGCCTGGAGGGGCTGGTCGACGCCGCACGGGCCGCCGACGCGGTCACGACCCTCAGCCGCTTCGCACAGGACCGCGTCTGGCGGACGTTCGCCGTGCGCTCGGAGATCGTCCCGCCGCCCGTCGACCTCGACGCGTTCACGGTCGACGCGACGACCGAGCGCCACGAGGACCCGACGATCCTCTTCGCGTCGGATCCGGCCAGCGGGGCCAAGCGGATCGGCCTGCTGCTCGGCGCGCTCCGGATCGTCCGCGCCGACCGGCCGACGGCGCGCCTGCTGGTCAACCGCCCGACCGACGGGCCCCTGGCCCGCGACCTCGCCGCGGTCGACGGCGTGGAGCTCGTCGACCTCGACGACCGCTCCGCCCTGACCGACGCCTACGGCCGCGCCTGGGTCACCGCGCTGCCGTCCACCAACGAGGCCTTCGGGCTCGTCGTCGCCGAGAGCATGGCCTGCGGCACGCCGGGGGTCGCCTTCGCGGGGGAGGGCCCCGCGGAGATCGTCACCGCCGACGACGTCGGCCGGATCGCCCCGGAACCGACCCCGGGCGCGCTGGCGGCCGCCGTGCTCGGCGCGCTCGAGCTCGCCGCGGACCCCGGCACGCGCGATCGCTGCCGCGCCGCGGTCGCCCACCTCGGCGTCCCGGAGCACACGGCCCGCACGCTGCGGATCTACCGTGCGGCACTGGCGCGTACCGCGTAGCCTGGAGGCATGTCCACCGTCCCGGGTGGCCGGGAGCCAGGACTCCCGGCCGCTGCCCTGCTCCTCGGGCTCCTCGCGTTCGTCGTCGCGCCCGGGGTCGCCGTGCTGCTGCCGTTCTGGTCCGAGGGCTTCCCCCCGCCGTCGGGGTGCTTCCCGCAGGACGGCGAGCTCGCCGCCGCCAAGGCCGTCGAGGCCGTCGCCGACCCCTGGTCGACGATCGGGGCGGTCGTGGGGCTCGTCGCGCTGCCGGCCTGGTGGTGGTCGCTGCCGGAGCGCCGGGAGGCCTCGGGCATCGAGATCGTCGTCCAGGGCGTGTTCGTGGTGGCCGGGATCGTGGGTGGGGTGCTCGCGCTCCTGCTGGTGGGCTCCGGGGAGCTCGAGCTGCTGCTCCTCCCGGCGGTGCTCGCGGCCGTCGGCGTGCTGAACGCCGCCGCAGCGTGGGGGCGCGTCCTGGCCGTCGTCGGCACGCTGGTGGTCGTCTAGCGTCGCCTCATGAGCCGCCGCGACCGCATCACGATGAGCGACGAGGAGGCCCTGGCCTTCCTCGACGAGGAGCGCACCGTCGTCTGC
>NZ_JBFAPC010000159.1:0-12776 GCF_040675535.1 Patulibacter sp. NPDC049589
CCCGGCGGCGCCGGTCACCGCGGCGGCCCGGGCGGCGGCCCGGGTGGCCCGGGCAAGGACGACACGAAGCTCGTCGCCGCGCTCGCCACGGGCCTCGGCATCGACGAGGCGAAGGTGAAGACGGCGCTGGCCGACATCGCCGCCGCCCACGAGAAGGACCACGCGGCCAAGGACGCCGCGCGCTACGCCGCGATCGCGAAGACGCTCGGCCTCGAGGCCAAGGACGTGCAGGCCGCGTTCGAGGCCGCGCGCCCGGCGAAGCCCACGAAGTAGCGCGCTGCGACACGGCGGCGGGCCGGAGGTCTAGCCTGCCGACCGTGCTCGTCGCGCCCGTCCCCGCCGCCGTCGCGCCGTCGCCCGTCGCCGCGGTGGTGGTGGCCGCGCCGATGTCGGCCGCGGCCGCCCCGGCCGTGGGCTCCGCGCCGGTCGCGTCTGCGCCCGCCTCGCCGGCATCCGCAACGGTCGTGGCCGCGGGTCTCGGGGCCCGGCGCCGGGCCGCCGTCGCGTGCGCCCGGACGACCTCGCCCGCGGGGACTGCGCTCCCGGACTTCGATGTGCCGGCAGCACCGCGCGCGGCCGTGCCCGCGGCACCCGGCGCCGCCGCCACCGCCACGCCGGGCGCCGACCCGCTCGACGACCCGGTGACCCCGCCGTTCCCGATCACGCCGCCGTCGCGCGACCACGGATCGACGTCCGCGCTGATCGTCGCGCCGACGACCGCCCTGGATCACGCCGGGTCCGGCCGGGCGGTCTGGCGGATCCCGGTCCAGACCACCTGGTCGTCGCAGCCGATGATCCTGCTCGTCCTGGAGTCCGTCGTTCGCGACGGCCGGCGTTGGCTGCGCGTGCGCCTGCCCACCCGCCCCGCCGGCCAGGACGGCTGGATCCCGTACGACCACACCGTCGTCGGCCAGGGCCACTTCTGGATCAACGTCAACCGCGCGCGGCGGCTGGTGCGCGTCTACCACTACGGCCGCCGCGTGCGACGCTTCCGCGCGGTCGTGGGCGCGCCGCGGACGCCGACGCCGAAGGGCCTCGCCGCGATCTACGAGCGCAACCGGCAGCCGGACCCGCGGGCGTTCCTCGGGCCGTGGGCGGTCGCGCTGACGCTGACCTCGAACGTCCTCCAGGAGTTCGACGGCGGTCCGGGCCGGATCGGGATCCACGGCCGCGGGGGCGCGAGCCTGAAGGACCCGCTCGGCTCGGCCCGCTCCCACGGCTGCGTCCGCGTCGACAACGACGACATCTCCTGGGTCGCCCGGCGGATCCCGCAGGGCACGCCGGTCCTCGTGCGCTGACGGGAATCGGTCGGTCCGGCCCTGCCCATCCGATGGGGCCGTCGACGGGCCGGGAGGACCGACCGGCCTCGGGCGACCGGTCGTGCCCGCCGGTCGGCCGATGACGGGGGGAGGTCGTCCGGTCCCGGTCCGCCGGCGGACCCCGGTGCCCGGACCCTCCGACCCCGCCACCGCGCCCGGTCCGCCAGACTCCGCGCGTGCCCCTCGACGCTCCCTACCGCGGACTCCTCGGCGCGACCGACCGGCCCGGCGGCGTCGCGCTGCCGCCCGCGCCGCTGCCGATGGTCCTCGGCCGCCGGGTCCGCAAGCGCTGGCGCTACGTCGGCGCCTACGGGCCCGGGCTGTCGGTCTGCGTCGGGGTCGTCCACATCGGGCCGCTGACCCAGTCCTTCTGGGCGGTCTGGGACCGCGGCGAGGGACGGCTCCACGAGCGCACGCGGCCGTGGCGCGCCGGCGTGACGCTGACGCCCGGGCGGGTGCTCGTGGCCGACGGGGACGTCGCGGTCGACCTGCGGCTCGACGAGGACCGCGGCGACGCGGTGGAGACCGTCACGCCCTACGGGCCGGGCCACGCCTGGACGCTCAAGCGCGCCGGGATCCCGGTCCGCGGGACCGTGCGGCTCGGAACGCGGGAGCTCGCCTTCGACGGCGCCGGCGTCGTCGACGACTCCGCGGGCTACCCGCCGCGGCACACGGCGTGGCGCTGGTCGGCGGGCGTCGGCACCGACGAGGACGGCCGCGCGATCGGGTGGAACCTCGTCGACGGGATCCACGACGACCCCGCCGCGAGCGAGCGCTCCGTGTGGATCGACGGCCGGGCCGTGCACGTCGGCCCGGTGCGCTTCGCGGAAGACCTGTCGGGGGTGCGGTCGGTCGCGGCCGCGTCGGGCCAGACCGTGGCGCTCGGCGACCCGGCGGATCCGGCCGGACCCGGTGCCGGCGCGGCCGGCGCCGAGGTCGACCTGGCCTTCGCCGGCGAGGCCACCCGCGCCCGCCGCGACCGCCTGCTCGTCATCCGCTCGAGCTACGAGCAGCCGTTCGGCACCTTCACGGGCGTGCTGCCCGGCGGCGTGGTGCTGCGCGAGGGGTTCGGGGTCATGGAGCGCCATGACGCGCGCTGGTGAGCTGCGGCCCGGGCGGCGGACGGCCCGGTTCGCCCGGTCGTCCGGGTCGACGCCCCCGCGTGTGTCAGCGTGACGCCATGAGCCTCATCGCCGTCACCGGATCGACCGGCGCCCTCGGCGGGCGCGTGGCCCGGCGCCTCGCGGCGCGGGGGCTGGAGCAGCGCCTGATCGTGCGCGACGTGGCCCGTGTGCCGGAGCTGCCCGGTGCCGAGGTCGCCGTCGCCGCCGGGTACCACGACCACGCGGGGATGGTGGCCGCGCTGCGCGGGGCGCGGACGGTCTTCCTGGTCTCCGGCCGGGAGTCCGCCACGCGGGTCGACGAGCACCGCACCGCCGTCGACGCGGCGGTCGAGGCCGGCGTGGAGCGCATCGTCTACACGTCGTTCCTGGGGGCGGCGGAGGACGTGACGTTCACCCTCGGCCGCCACCACGCGCTGACCGAGCAGCACATCCGCGCCAGCGGCCTGGCGTTCACGTTCCTGCGCAACACGATGTACCTCGACTTCGTCCCGTTCTTCGCGTCGAAGGACGGCGTGATCGCCGGGCCGGGCGGCGACGGCAAGGTGGCGTACGTCGCGCGGGAGGACGTCGCCGACGTCGCCGCGGCGGTGCTCGCCGACCCGGCCGCGCACGACGGGGCCACCTACGACGTCACGGGCGACGAGCGGCTGTCGCTCGCCGAGGCCGCGGTCGTTCTCACCGAGGTCACCGGCCGGGAGGTCTCCTACGTCGAGGAGACGGAGGAGGAGGCCTACGCGTCGCGCGCGTCGTACGGCGCCCCCGGACTTCGAGGTCGAGGGCTGGGTGACCTCGTACCAGGCGATCGCGGCGGGCGAGCTCGACGCCGTCAGCGACGTCGTCGAGCGGGTCGCGGGGCATCCGCCGCTGCGGCTGCGGGCGTTCCTGGAGACCGACCGCGACAGCTGGGCGCACCTGCGGGGGTAGGCCGGGCGGTCGCCGACGGCTTCGGGCCACATCGGGTGGGCGGGCCCGCCCGGGCGGGCGCTGCTCCCGCCGGTCGCTCAGCGCCTTCGCGTCGATGAGAGAGTATTCACCATATTCTCTCACTGCGCGTCAAGGGCCTCATACGCATGGGTGACTCGGCTGGAAGTGAGGTGGTCGTGATTCCCTCGCTCCTGCCGAGGAAACGTCGACCACCCCCGTCGAACCAGCGGGCGCCGTCCAACATGGAGCCGGCGATGCGGGCCCGACGGTCGGAACGGGTGCCCACCGCGTCGCGCGGGATCGGAGCACGCCCTCGGCGGGCCGGTCTACCGGACGACGAGCGGCACGAGCACCGCGCGGGCGAAGGCCCGGGCGCGCTCGTCGTCGGCCAGCGGCTCGGACGGCGTGAGGACGAGGGAGTGGGCGAAGCGCACCAGCAGCTCGGCCAGCGCGTCGGCGTCCAGGGCCGCGTCGCCGCGGACGGCGGAGCGCAGGTCGGCGGCGACGTAGGCGCGGCCGAGCTCGAGGATCGGCGCGGCGCCGGTCGTGAACGGGACGGCGAGGGACTCCGGCTCGAGATCGAGCAGCCGCCGGATCAGCGGGTGGTCGACGACCAGGCGCAGGGCGGCGACGAAGCCCTCGACCATCCGGTCCTCGGGGGCGGAGAAGGGCTCCAGGCGCGTGGTGACGGTCGCCAGCGTCCGCTGGACCTCGCGGCCGACGACGGCGCCGACGAGCTCGTCCCGCTGCCCGACACGGCGGTAGATCGTGGCGGGCGCGACGCCCGCCCGGCGGGCCACCGAGCCGATCGTGGCGCGCCGGATGCCGATGTCGACGAACTCCGCCAGCGCCCCGTCGAGGATCCGGTCGACCGTCGCGTCGGGAGCGTCGGTCGCGGCGGGGGCGTCGGCCATGGCGCCATTCCACCACGACCGACGGTCGCGCCGGGCCCCGAGCCTCGCCGCGGTCCGACGCGCCCCGGACGCAGGACGCTCGGGGCGGGGCCGGTCGCGCTAGAGCGTCTTCTTCAGGAAGGCGCTGACGTCGGCCAGCACCTCCTCCTTGTTCGTCTCGTTGAAGATCTCGTGGCGGGCGCCGGGGTAGGACTGCTCCTCGAGGTTCGTCAGGCCGAGGCCCTCGACGGCCGCCTTGGAGATCTCGTACGGCGCGAGCGGGTCCTCCTCGCCGTGCAGGTAGAGCGTCGGGATGCCGCCGATCGGGTCGGCGGACGCGATCACGCCGACGACGTCCTTCAGGGTCTGCAGCGTCGGGCGCACGAGCGGGCCGTGGTAGACGAGCGGGTCGCTGCCGTAGGCCTCGCCGACGGCGGGGTCGCGGGAGAGCATGCCCGGGTCGATCGGCACGGGCGGGATCGGATCCAGCTCCAGCAGCGCGAAGATGCCCGGGTTGCCGCCGACGACCGGGCCGGAGAGGACCCAGGCGTCGGCCGGCGTCAGGCCGCGCTGCATCGCGCGCGTCGTGATGATGCCGCCCATCGAGTGGCCGAGCACGACGACGGGGATCCCCGGGAACTCGGCCTTCGCCGCGTCGGCGACGGTCCCGAAGTCGGTGACGAGGACCTCGATGTCCTCGATCAGGCCGGGCTCGCCGTCGGAGAGCCCGTGCCCGTAGTGGTCCGGGCCGATCACGACGAAGCCGTCGGCGTTGAGGTGCGCGGCGACGTGGTCGTAGCGCTTGGCGTGCTCGCCGATGCCGTGGGCCAGCAGCACCAGGCCGCGGACGTCGCCGTCCGGCGTCCAACGGTGGACGGCGATCTTGCCCTTCGCTCCGTCGATGCTCGTCGTCTCGTAGCTCATGTGACGTTGGCCTTCCGTTTCTCGTCGACGCGGCGCGTCGTGGTCAGGATCGTGTGGGCGACCAGGGCCGGGTCGTCCAGCATCGGCACGTGGCCGACGCCCGGGAGTCGCACGAGCTCCACCGGGCCGATGTTCTCCAGCAGCGGTCGGCCGTAGCGGCCGAACGGCAGCATCCGGTCGCGGTCCGCCCAGCCGATGGTGATCGGGTAGTCGGCGTCGACCTCGCGCGGCGGCAGCGGGCGGTCGGCGACCACCCAGTCGAGGAACGCGTCGATGATCACGCAGGCGCGTGCGTCGTCGAGGAGGTTCAGCGCGTCGTCGTAGGACACGCGGTCGCCGCGCTCGGCGACGGCGCGCAGCCCGACCCGGCGGGCCCACGCCTGCTTCATCAGGCGGTCGGAGATTCCCGGCGCCCGGTGGGCCTGCGCGGCACTGTTGCGGATCAGCCGCACGATGCGGTCGAGCTCGCGGCGCCCGTTCCAGCCGCCCGCGGGGGACAGCGCCGTGACGGAGAGCGCGCGCCCGCGGCGGCCGAGCTCCAATGACAGCCAGCCGCCGAGGGAGTTGCCGGCCAGGTGGGCCTGGTCGATCCCCTGCGCGTCGAGCTGCCGCTCGGCGTCGTCGGCGATGGTGCGGATCGAGATCTCGTCGCCGGGCTCGGGCGTCGTGCCGCCGGCGTGGCCGAGCAGCGACGGGGCGAACACGTCGTGCTCGTCCTCGAGGTCGGGGAAGAGGTGCTTCCACACGCGCCAGGAGCCCGTGAACCCGTGGTAGATCACGAGTGGTGTGCCGCTGCCCCCGCGGTGGAACGGCGCCCCGATCGGCGTCATCGGCGCAGCTCCGCCCGGGCGTCGGGGGAGCCCAGGGCGAGCACCTCGTCGAAGCCCGCGACGAGACAGGTCCGCAGGAGCTCCGGGTCGGCGATCGCGGCGGCGTCGTGGTTGACGGTCACGCAGCAGGTCTGCCCGTGGCTGACGAGCACGACCATCGCGGCGCAGCCGGGCAGCGGCCCGTAGGCGTAGAACCGCAGCGCCTTGGCGCCCGCGATGTAGACGTCCTCCTCGGGGATGCCCGGGATGTTGCTGACCTGGAGGTCGCTGCCGGCCGAGACCTGGGCGACGAGCCGCGCCAGGACCGGGCCCGGAAGCCGGGAGAGGACCGGGGCGATGCCGTCGACGGCGTCCAGCGCGGTCTCCTTGCGGAGGTGCGCGACGATCCGGCCGATCGCGTGCATCCGCTCGGTCGGGTCGGCGATCGCGGTCGGCGCGGCCAGGCGCCCGCCGGCGAAGCGGGTGGCGCTCTGGCCCCCGCCGGGCTTGCGGATGGCGATCGGGATCGCGATCGGCAGGGCGTCGACCGGGGTGCCGAGGGCCTCGTGGTACCGCGCGAAGCCGCTGAGCACGGCGGCGAGGTACGCGTCGTTCAGGGTGGCGTCGGCGGACCGGGCCGCGATGCGCAGCGCGGGCAGCGGGACGTCGAGCGCGAAGAAGCGCCAGGCGCCGCTGCGGTTGGCCAGGACGGGCGACGGCGACGCGGCGACCGGGCCGAGCACGCGCCGCAGCGACGTGATGTAGCGGGCGCTCTCCAGGATCGTGCGGTCGGGGCGCAGCGCCTTGCGGCCCATCCCCGGGAGCCGCAGGACGCCGCGGCCGAGCGCGGTGGCGTCGCGGCGGACCGCGGAGACGAGCGCGCTGGTGCGCGCGACGGGGAGCGGCAGGGGCTGCGGCTTGTCCTTCGTCGGTTCCCGCTGCCGCGAGTGCATCTTCGAGAACAGCTGCATCCCGGCGGCGCCGTCGAGGACGGCGTGGTGCATCTTCAGGACGTACGCCGCGCGGCCCTCCTGCAGGCCGGTGATCAGCGTGGCCTCCCACGGCGAGCGGTCGGGGTCGAACGGCGCCTGGGCGATCGCCGCGACGCGGTCGAGCACGTCCTGCCAGGTGCCGCCGTCCAGCTCCACCCGGAAGACGTGGTGCCGGAGCTGGAACGACGCGTCGGTGACCCACGCCGGGTAGCCGAAGCGGCCGTCGTCGATCCGCTGGCGGAAGCGGGGCACCATGCGGCTGCCCCACTCGTGGGTGGAGACGAAGCGGTTCCACTCCGGCGCCCGGTCGAGCTCCTCGATGGCGACGACGGTGGAGCTCAGCAGCGGGTCGGCCTCGGCCCGCCACATCACCGCCTCCATCGCGTTGAAGTCCGACAGGCCCCAGTCGAGTGGACGGTCGTTCGTGGTGCTGGCGCTCATGCGACGGAGTGCTTCTCGCTCTCGGGCGCGCTGCTGCGCAGGCCCCGGTAGGCCTCGGCGGCGGACCGGCCCTCGTTCACGACGGCGTCCACCTCGGTGGCGATCGGCAGGTCCACGTCGTGCTCGGCGGCGAGCTCGACGACCGGCCGGGCGGTGACGACGCCCTCGGCGACCTGGTTCATGTCGGCGATGATCTCATCGATGCCGCGGCCGCGGCCGAGCTCGAGGCCGACGTGGCGGTTGCGAGAGAGCGTGCTCGAGCACGTGGCGATCACGTCGCCCATGCCGGTCAGCCCGGTGAAGGTGTGCGGGTCGGCGCCCATCGCGACGCCGAGGCGGGTCATCTCCGCCAGCCCGCGGGTGATGACCATCGCGCGCGTGTTGTCGCCGACGCTCAGGCCCTCGGCCATGCCGGTGGCGATCGCGACGATGTTCTTCAGGATGCCGCCGAGCTCGGAGCCCAGGACGTCCTGGTTGCGGTAGACGCGGAACAGCTCGGTGCGGAAGACGTCCTGCAGCGGCCGGGCGACGTCGGGGTCCGGCGTCGCGATCACGGCGGCGGCGGCGAGGCCGTCGAGCACCTCGCGCGCGAGGTTCGGTCCCGAGAGGACGGCGATCGGGTGGTCGGGCAGCTCCTGGGCGAGCACCTGGCTCGGCCGCAGGCGGGTCTCGCGCTCGAGGCCCTTGGCCAGCGACACGACGGGGATGTCCGGGCGCAGGAACGGCGCGACGTCGCGCGCGACCTGGCGCAATGAGCGCGACGGGATCCCGAAGGCGACGACGTCGGCGCCCGCGACGGCGAGCTCGAGGTCCGACGTCGCGCGGAGGCCCGGGGCGAGCGGGCGCTCGCCGAGGTACCGGCTGTTCTTGTGCAGCCCGTGGATCTCGGCGGCGAGGTCGGGGTCGCGCGCCCAGATCGTGGCCTGCGCGTTGGTGGCCGCGATCGAGGCCATCGTGGTGCCCCAGGAGCCGGCGCCGAGGACGGCGACGCGTCCGATCGGGTTCATGCCGCACCCCCCACCGGCAGGCTCACGTGCGGCGAGCTGGGCCACTGATCCAAGGCGTCCTGCATCATCGCCCGGACCTCGTCGCGGTGGTCGCCGACCGTGGCGGCCGTCCACGCGGAGGTGTCCACGGGCGGCAGGACGACGGCCTCGACGACGCCGGGCCGGATCACCTGCGCGCCGCGCCACTGGACCTGGTCGATGCCGCGGAAGACGATCGGGACGACCGGGACCTCGGCCTGCATCGCGATGTGGAACGGGCCCTTCTTGAACGGCGCCATCCGCGGCGTCGGCGTGCGGGTGCCCTCGGGGGACACGACGACGGAGGTGCCCTCCTTCAGCCGCTTGACCAGCGGCTGCATCTTGGCCTGCGCCGCGTTCTTGTCGTTGCGGTCGATCAGCGCGATGCCGGCGAGCTGGAAGAGCTGGCCGAACATCGGCACGTTCTTGGCCTCGGCCTTCGCGACGCCGGTGAAGTCCTGGCGCAGGAGCTTCGCGACGACGATCGTGTCGATCTTCGAGCTGTGGTTGAAGACGAAGAGGCAGGGCCGCGAGTCCCACAGGTGCTCGGCGCCCTTGAGCACCCGGACGTCGACCCCGGCGGCCGCCAGGCTGACGTCCGCGCCGACCCCGAAGGCGATGTCCAGGAAGGAGCGGCGCGAGCGGCGGGCGATGCCGATGCCGCCGGCGACGCCCATCGCGCCGGCGAAGCTGCCGTAGAACGCGGCGGTGCGGACGGCGTCCTTGATCGTCGCCCGCGGCGTCGGGTCCGCGCACTCGAGCGCCGGCCAGCCCGCGCGGGCGGCGGCGCGGACGAGATCGTCGTCCGGCGCGATCGCCGCGGGGACGCCGACGGCCTCCAGCATCGGGACGTCCTCGCCGCCGTTGGAGTAGCCGAACGCGTCGTCGGCGTCCGCGCCGAGCTCCTCGGCCAGCTGGACGATCCGGCGCGCCTTCTCGGGGCCCCAGACGGGCGGCCCGTCGGTGCGGCCGGTCAGCAGGCCGTCCTCGCCGACCTGCACCGCGGTGCAGAGGACGTGGTCGAACTCGAGCGCGCGGGCGATCGGGCGCGTCTGGAACGGCAGCGCGGACGACGCGAGGACGAGCGTGTGGCCCATCCGGCGGTGCGCCTCGAGCAGCTCGTAGGTCTCGCGGCGCAGGCGGCCGGCGGTCTCGTGCTTGAACAGCGACTCGCCCGTGGCGTAGAGGGCGGCCTCGGAGAGCCCGGTCCAGCGGGCCAGCGACGAGTCGAGGAACGCGATGAACGATTCGGCGTCCTTCAGGCCCTTGCGCGCGGCCTGGACGAGCGAGGCGATCTCCGCCGGGCCCATCTGGCGGTTCTTCAGCCGGTCGCGGTAGAAGTCGGCGGCGGAGAAGCCGTCGATCAGGGTGCCGTCGTAGTCGAAGACCGCGAGGATCGAGGGCCCGCGCGGGGCCGCCTCGACGCGATCGACGAGCTCAGCGGTGGTCGTCACGGAGCACCTTCTCCTGTCGTGTGTCGTCCATGTGGAGCAGCTCCTCGGGTCCGGGATCGGGCGCTGACCTCCGCCGCGCCCGTCCCGTCCCGGGCGCGAGGGCCACGGCAACCGGGTCGTTCGACGACTTCCGCCCCGCCGAGCGTATGCGGTGTGCGCCGCCTCACCATCCCCTCCTGGGGGAGGTTCCGTCCCCCGAACGGGACGGCGGATCCGGGCCGTGGGACGTCCGGAACGGCGCGATCGCCCGTACCCACCGGGTTGTGGCGGTTGGTCCCCCGACTAGCGGGCGGGGCCGGCGGCGAGGCGCCGGACGGGTCGCCGGGGTACGTTTGGGCCGTGAGCACCGCGCTGCCCCCGTCCGTCGAACTTCGCGAGGTCGGGCCGCGTGACGGCCTGCAGGTGGAGTCCCCGCTGCCGGTCGAGGACCGCATGCGCCTCGTCCGCGCCCTCGCCGCAGCCGGCTTCGGGACGATCGAGGTCGGCTCGTTCGTGTCACCGAAGGCCGTCCCGGCGATGGTCGACAGCGCCGCGGTCGTACAGGCGTCGAAGGAGCTCGGCGGGTTCCGGGTCGCGGGCGTCGTGCTGAACGCGCGCGGGGCGACCGACGCCGTTGCGGCCGGCGTCGACGAGCTGACCGCGGGCGTCTCCGCGTCCGAGGGCTACAGCCAGAGCAACACGAGGATGTCGATCGCCGACGCGCTCGGGCACCTCGAGAAGATCTGCGCGACCGGCCGCGACGCCGGCGTCGCGATCGACGTCACGATCTCGTGCTGCTTCGGCTCGCCGTACGAGGGCGAGATCGCGCCGTCCGAGGTCGCGAAGCTCGTGACCCGCGCGCGCGAGCTCGGCGCCACGTCGGTCGGACTGGCGGACACGACGGGGATGGCGACCCCCCGCGGCGTCCGGGAGCTGCTGGCCGAGGTCGGCGGCCCCGACATCGGGATGCACTTCCACGAGACCCGCGGCACCGGGCTCGTCAACGTCTTCGCGTCGCTGCAGGGCGGCGTCACGCGCTTCGACTCGTCCGTCGGCGGCCTGGGCGGCTCGCCGTTCGCGAAGGGCGCCGCCGGCAACGTCGCCACCGAGGGCGTCGTGAACCTGCTGGACGACCTCGGCATCGAGTCGGGCGTCGACCTGCCGAAGCTGCTGGAGGCCGCCACCCTCCTGGAGGGCCTCGTCGGCCACGAGCTGCCGAGCCCGGTCTTCAAGGCCGGGCCGCGGATCGCCGCCTGAGACCTGCCGCGGTCGGCCGCCGGGGCGCGGGGCGCGGGGCCGCCGGGCCGCGGGGCGCGTCCGACCCCGCCCGGCCACCCCACGCGGGCGGTCAGCCCGAGGCGTTCCCGGACGGCGGCGGGGCCGGCACGACCGGGTAGCCCGGCGGCTGGGCCAGGGCGTCCTCGCGGGTCGCGCCGTCGCGGTCGAACCGCGTGACGACTGACGGCTCGGTGGCCTTGACGGTCACGACGCCGGCGCCCGACGGCTCCAGCGTCCGCGTCTCGCCGCTCTCGGTGCGCAGCACGGGCGCGCGCACGCCCTGCGGGATCGCGGCGACGTAGAACGACTCGTCGTCGGTGCCGAGCACGAGCGTGATGCCGAAGCGCCCGAGCTCGGCGGCGGGCAAGCAGGTGACCCCGCGCTCGACCGCGGGCTCCGGGGAGGCGGGGTCCGGGACGGTCAGGCACTGGCCGGCAGCGTTGCCGTAGAGGTACGCGGGGCCGGCGGACGTCGGGATCTCGTGGCCGCGCGTGATCGTCGCGCTCTCCGGCCCGAGGATCTGCGCCGCCGACGAGCCGGGCCGCGCGACCTTCGGCAGCGGGACCAGGGGCGTCCTCAGGACGAGCGGCTCGCCGAAGGCGGGCGCGGTCTTCGTGCCGCTGCCCGACGCGATGAGGACGATCGCCACGACGACCGCGACGAAGGCGAGGGACCCGGCGGCCGCGAAGCCCCGGCCGACCCGCCACCGGGGGCGCGGGCGCGCGGACGGGACGGGCGCCGCGACCAGCGCCGGGGACGCGATCTCGGCGGCGGCGTCCCGCAGGTGCCGCTCGAGGGCCTCCGCGAAGTCGGGCATGGGGCGCTGCATCGTGCTCATCGTTGACGTCCCAGTTGGGAGCGGAGGCGGGCGAGGCCGCGGCTGACCTGCTGCCGCGTCGCCTGTTCGGAGAGGCCGAGGTCGGCGGCGATGTCGGCGTAGCGACGGTCGTCCAGGACGCGCTGGCGGATCGCGTCCTGCTGGCTCTGCGGAAGATCGCCGAGGACGTCCAGCGCGCGGCCGCCCGTGTCGTCCGCGAGCGCCGCGTAGGCGTCGCGGTCGCGGTCCGTCGGCCGCGGCGCGGTGGCCAGGAGCGCGTCGCGGCGGTGCCGGTCGCCCGCGGTCTGGCGGTGCCGGTCGATCAGCTTGCGCGCGGCGATCGACACGAGCCACAGGCGGGCGTCGGGGTACGTGGCGTCGTACGTCGCGCGGTGGATCAGCGCGGCGAGGAACGTGTCCGACGTGACGTCCGCCGCGGTGTCGGCGTCGACGCCGCGGGCCGCGCAGAGGCGCAGGATGGCGTCGACGTGCCGTCGGTAGAACGCGGCGAACGTCTCGACGGGGTCCAGCGTGTCGTGGAGCAGCTCCGCGTCGCTGCGTGGTGCGGGAGGCGGCACGAATCAGGAACGCGCGGGGGCCGCGGTTTGTGACCGGGGGTGGACGGGCGTCCGGGCCCGGAGCCGTGGGCCGGGCGCGACGCGGTGCTCGTGGGCGCCGGACGGCGTGCCGGGGTGGCGGTCGCGGCGCCAACGTCGTCGGCATCCTGGGCGGCTTCGTCGTCTTCGGCGATCCGATCGCCACCGACACCCTCGGCATCGTCGTGCAGTCGGTCGCCT
>NZ_JBFAPC010000160.1:0-12621 GCF_040675535.1 Patulibacter sp. NPDC049589
GCGCTTGGGCGCGGCGCCGGAGGGCCAGGCGTGAGCTTGACCGCTGTCGTCCCGAGCGCGTGGTCGCATCCGTCTTGCGAGTGATGATGAGGATCAGCTAACAGGACGCGAGGATGAGCGGTTTCGCTGCGGGCGCCTCGCGTCGCGGAGGCGCCGTCGATTTCGGACACCCCCTGGCACAGGATCGACGGCGGCCCCGACCTGCGGCGCCTCGTGAGGCAGCGGCCGTCGATCTCGGACACCCCGTGGCACGCGATCGACGACACCTCCGGCCGGGACGCCCGAACCAGTCACCACCCCGTCCCGATAGCCGAACGCTGGCCGGACGCAAAGGGGACGGCGCCGGCGATCACTCGGAGTTCGTCCGATCCGTCCCACTGACGATCCTTGAGCGGGACGCCGCCGGCGCGCTGGCGTCGTCAGATCTAGCCGTTATCAGACGACAGCTGAGGTGCTTACGCGCTCGCTGACCGTTGAGTAGCTGCCGGAGGCCATGGCGACTACACGCGTCGGGTCGGACCCGATGCAGAGGTCGGCCTTGTTCGGCTTCGTTGGTTCAAGCGTCATGTTCGCCGGCGAGCAGTGGCTTGACTTTCTGGGCGTCGCTCGTCGGTCATTGCCGTTTTGATCGTGGCTTCGAGGACGTCGCGGGGAACGCCGGCGGCCGCGGCGGCGGCGATCGCTTCGGACGATCGGCGGTGGGCGTCGTTGAAGGCGGCACGGCGGCGGTCACCTACGCCGTCTGCGCCTTTCGCTTTCGAGTAGACGATCGCGTCGTGCGCTGCGTTGACCAACGCTCGCTGCTGCTCCGTGAGGTTGTCGCGATCACCCACCGCACCGCTCTGCCGCCCGCTCGAGGCGGGCGTCAGAGCAGAGCGGTCACCGAGGGTCATCTTCGGAGTTTCGGTCGCTGGGGCCCCGAATGTGTGAGTCGAGTGCGGACGGAACCTGGCGGTCGTCTGTCGCATTGGCAGCATCACCAACGTGGGCTATGAACGCGTCCAGGGTGCGCATCGTTCGGCCGAGAACGCGGTGCAGGGCTTCCAGCGACTGGAGTACGCGCTGGCGCTCCTCGGCAGCAAGCGGTGACGGTGCGGGTTCGACGAAGACTGCGGGCGGGGTCCGGTCCGGCCGCGGCAGGGGCCGAGCGGACGGGCGGCGGTCGGGTGTCTTGCTGCTCACATCGGTACCTGGCTGGCTCCTCGCACCATGCACCGCGGCGCACGAAGGGTGCGCTCGAAGCGTTAGTGCGGTCGTTGACGATCCTCCCGCCATGCGGCGGTTCGGTGAATCCTCCCGGCACACGGCCCGGTGGCCGCGATCGTGGCGTCGGCGATTTCTTGTCGCCCAAGGCGGGAGTGCTGCTGGGCAAACCTGTCGTCCGCAGCGAAGCGTACGTCGTCTTGGCGAGATCGCGAAATGAACACCTGTCGTCTGACTGCAACTTCCTCCGTAGGGCAAACTGGACGTTCGTTGTCCGGAGAACCCCACAGACGAGGACCATGCGTGCGAGGGGAGACGCGGGCCGGTTGGCCCCGGAGGCAACGCAGGCGTCCCAGAAAGGATCCTCCACTGGGACACCCCAAGCGGCCCGTCGCGGGGAACGCTCCGGGACGCGCGATCAACGGTTGGGCGGGGTCGGGGTCGCCGCGGCTTCACCGTCCGCGTCAAGCATGAGCGTCGCGTCAAGGGAACGCCGGGTCGGCGAGACCATTCTCACCGCGCTGGCGGGGTGTGACGCGCGAGCGAGGTCCCGTTGCGCGAGCTCATCGGCCTCTGCTCGTGTCATCGCTGCGACCTCGGCCTGGCACGCCTGATGTGCTCCGAAGTCGCCGCGCCAGAACACGACGGGCCCGCCGTGCCCAGAGGCAGCGTTCACTCGCCACGCGACCGTCAGCGCGAGTACCAGCGCATCGAAGCGTCCGGGGTCAGGAGTCGACGCCCCCACGCACCCGACAACCTCGAAGAACCCGTCGCCTCTTCCCGGACCCGTTCAGGAGACGAGCTCCGGCGAGACGTGGGACGCACCGACGACGGGGCCGGAGAACGGGAACGGCGGTGCCAGGTACGCAGACGGGCGCGGCGGCCGGGCGGGCGTCGGCACCACGGCGGGGGCCCGGGCGACGTGCAGGAGCTGGATCGCCGGGGGCGCGGGGGTCGTACGCAGGCGACGGGCGGCGGTGAAGTTCGAGGTGCTCATGGGCACCACGATGCTCGGCAGACACGGGAGTGCCCTGGGACAACGCTGTGTCCCCGCTGAGAGCGCGGACGACCGGAGAGGGCGTGCGCGGGCCGTCCGGATGCTTCGGCGTCCCCCAGCCGTTGTCCAGGATTTCCCCAGGATCCGATCCGATACTCGTTCCATGAGCACGCAAGCGCTTCCCGCCCCGCGCGTCCTGGTCGTGGACGACGAGCCCAACATCGCCGACGTCGTCTCGATGGCCCTTCGGTACCAGGGCTACGACGTCGCGACCGCGGTATCGGGCGGTGATGCCCTGCTGCAGGTGGAGGAGTTCCGGCCGGAGATCATGGTGCTCGACGTCATGCTCCCGGACATGACGGGCTTCGACGTGGCCGCCAAGCTCGGGGCCCAACGCGGCGCCGTCCCGATCGTGTTCCTGACCGCCCGGGACGCCACCGAGGACAAGCTCCGCGGTCTCACGTCCGGCGGCGACGACTACATGACCAAGCCGTTCTCGCTCGAGGAGCTCGTCGCCCGGATCCGGGTCATCCTGCGCCGCACCAGCAAGACGGAAGAGCCGACGAACCTCCTGAGCTTCGTGGACCTCGAGATGAACGAGGACTCCCGTGAGGTCACGCGCTCCGGCCACCCGATTGACCTGACCGACACGGAGTACCGCTTGCTGCGCTTCTTCCTGCGCAACCCGCGTCGCGTCCTGACGCGTGCCCAGATCCTCGACCACGTGTGGGACTACGACTTCGGGGGCGACGCCCGGGTCCTGGAGACCTACGTCAGCTACCTGCGCAAGAAGCTCGACCACGCCGGCGACGAGCCTCTCCCGTCCATGATCCACACGGTCCGCGGCGTCGGGTACGCTCTGCGCGTCCCGCGCGGCTGATCGCCCGTTCCGCACCCGTTCGCCTCCCGATGAGTCTCCGCGTCCGGTTGATCGCCCTGCTGTTCGTCCTCACCGCGGTGGCGATGATGGCGCTGGCCACCGTCACCTACACCAGCCAGCGCAGCGCCCTGCTCGACCAGGTCGACCAGCAGCTCGCCACCGCCCGCCCGGGCGTCGCCCAGCGTCTCGTGCGAGCCAACGACGACGACGGGTCCGTGGGCGACGGTCCGAGCGGCACCGGCGGGGACCTGATCCCGGGGTCCTACGGTCAGCTGCGCACGGCGTCCGGTCAGGCGCTCGGGACACCCGTGAAGGTCGCGCCGGCGTTCAACGCCACCGCACTGTCGAGTCCGGCACTGCCCGCCACCCTCGGCCCGGACGAGACGCTGACCGTGCAGGCGCAGGACGGCAGCAGCCTGCGCTACCGGGTCCGGACGTTCGCGCTCGGTGGTGCGCCGGGCGCCGGCGACGGCGGAGGTCGCCGCGGAGGGTTCGGCCAGACCGCCCAGGTCGCCGGTGCGGCGGTCGCGGTCGTCGCGATCCCGCTGACGGAGGTCGACGCCACGCTCTCGCAGCTCCTGAAGACCGAGATCCTCGTCATCGTCGTCGCGCTTGGGCTCCTGACCCTGCTGACGTGGCTCCTGGTGCGGATCGGTCTGCGGCCCCTGGACCGCATGACCGCGACCGCCGGGGAGATCGCCGCCGGTGACCTGGACCAGCGGGTCGTCCCGGCGGACGGGCGGACCGAGGTCGGCCGGCTGGGTGCCGCGCTCAACGGCATGCTGGGCCGCTTGGAGGGCGCGTTCGCCGAACGCTCGGCGAGCGAGGCCCGGCTGCGCCGGTTCCTCTCCGACGCGTCGCACGAGCTGCGCACGCCGCTGGCGTCGATCCGCGGGTACGCGGAGCTGTTCCGCGTCGGGGCGGTGAACGAGCCCGAGGACCTGAAGAAGGCGATGGGCCGGATCGAGGACGAGGCGGCCCGGATGGGCGTCCTCGTCGAGGACCTGCTCGTGCTCGCGCGCCTGGACGAGGCGCCGGAGAAGGACCACGCGCCCGTCGACGTCGCGCAGATCGCCGAGGACGCGGCGGAAGACGCGCGGGTGATCGACACCGACCGCCGGATCACGGTCCGCACCGACGGCGAGCGCATCGTCCAGGGCGACGACGGGCAGCTCCGCCAGGTCGTCACGAACCTCGTGCGCAACGCCTTGGTCCACACCCCCGCCGGCGGCCCCATCGACATCAGCACCGTCCGCAGCGGCGACCGGGTCGAGATCGAGGTCCGCGACCACGGCCGCGGGCTGCCCACCGACGATCCGCAGACGCTGTTTGACCGCTTCTGGCGGTCCGAGGGTGGCCGGACCCGCGGCAAGGGCGGAGCCGGGCTCGGTCTCGCGATCGTCGCGACGATCGTGTCGGCCCACCACGGGACCGTCGAGGCCCGGAACGCGGACGACGGGGGCGCGTCCTTCGTCGTCCGGCTGCCCGTGCGGACCGCTTGACGCGTGCCGGGGCCGCGGCCGGCCCCGGCACGCGGCCGCCCGGCCCCGCTACTCGAAGCCTTCTGCCTGGATCGCGCGCATCGGCATCCCCAGCAACGCCAGGGTCACGGACGCCTCGGCGACCATCGCGGCCGGTCCGCAGATCAGGGCGCTCCAGCGCGCGATGTCGCGCGGCGCGTAGCGGCGCAGCAGCTGCTCCCCGACCCGGCCCCGCTCCCCCGGCCAGCCGGGCTCGGCGCGGGAGAGCGCGTGCACGACCTGCAGGTTCGGCAGCCGGCGCCCGAGCGCGGCGAGCTCCTCGCGGAACGTGATGTCGGCCCACTGCCGGCTGCCGTAGAGGAGCAGGAACGGCTTCGTGCTCCCGCGTTCGGCGGCGGTCCGCAGGACGCTCATCGCCGGAGTGATGCCGATGCCGGCCGCCAGCAGTATGCGACCGCGGCGGCGGTCGCCGTCGCGGACGGCCTCGCCGTGCGGACCGTCGACGAGGATCTCGTCCCCGGGCCGGAGGTCCGCGACGGCGGTCGTGAAGTCCCCCAGGGCCTTGACGGTGAACGACGGATGCTCGGGGTGCGCCGCGCTCGAGCTGAGCGTGAAGGGGTGGTCGTCGAGGCTGTACGGGGCGTGCGCGGGGCGCAGCCGCGCGAACTGGCCGGCGCCGAAGCGCAGGCCATCGTGACCGTCCGCCTCGAGCTCGAGGGTGACCGCGCCCCCGCGCTCACGACGGACGGCGACCACCCGGTACGGCTTCAACGCCGTGCGGTACGGGTGGGCGACGCGGGCCCAGAACAGCGCGGCGGCCGCGGCGATGACCAGGGCCAGGACGACGTCGCGCTCGTCCGCCAACGAGGTGTAGGCACGCACCCAGATGACGTGGACGAACGACGCGGCGATCACGACGCCGGTCAGGGCCAGGTGCGACGCGCGCCAATGCTCGAAGCGCATGCCGAGCTTCGCCCGCCAGATCGAGGTCACGGCGATCCCGACGAGCGCCAGCACGGCGATCGTCCCGGCGCGTGCCCGACCGGGGGCGTCGGGGACGTCGAAGAGCCGCAGCCGACGAGGATCGTCGAGCATGAGGATCGCGACGTGCGCGATCACGAGCATCAGGCTCGCCTTGCCCGCCTGACGGTGCAGGTGCAGGACCGGCCGCAGCCCGAAGACGCGCGTCGTCGACGCCCAGCGCCCGGACGCGATGACCTGCAGGGCGATCAGCGACAGCGCGGCGAAGCCGAGCGCGTCGGAGAACACGACGAGACGGCCTTGGGCACCCGGTTTGACGACCCCGATGGTCAGCCCCAGCGGGACGAGGATCACGGCGCCGTAGAGGGTGATCAGGAGCGCTCGACGGAGGGCCAGCCCGAACGGCGAACCGGAGGTCGTGGGCATGGGTGCCGCTCCTCGACGCCGCGCTCAGCGGTCGCCGAAGCGGCCGCCCCCGCCACCCCCGCCACCCCCGCCACCCCCGCCGAAGCCTCGATCACCACGGCCACCGCGTCCCCCGTCGCCGTCGCCATCGCCGGCGACCGTCTGGGCGACGGGCGTGTCGTCGTCGAGCGTGTCGTCGGTCGCCGCCGCGGTCGCGGCGACGGCGGGCACGGCGGCGGCCGGCAGAGGCGGGCGCGGGGGCGCGGAGCCGCCGGTGGCCATGGCCACGGCCGCTGAGGCGAAGACGACGAGGGCGACCAACCCGGTGAGCAGGCCGCGGAGAGGAGCGGAGGGGCGCATGGTCACAGGCTCCCGCCCGCGGCTGGGCTCGCTCTGAGCGGCTCCTGAGACTCCCTGGGAACGAGCGCGGACCGGCCTCGGGAGACCCCGTCGGCGGCACCGCTGAACCCCACACCACGAGCATGCCGCGCGGGGATGAGAGCCGTGCAAGAACTCCCTGGGCGGTTCCTGGGCGCGCTCGCGTGCTGCGGCGATCGACCGCTCGTCGCTCGCGCCGCGGCCGGGTCAGCGGGCGGGCGACGCGTGGTCCCTGCCCGCGAAGGCGACGGCCTCGCTGGGCCGGGCGGCGCCGGCGAGCTCTGCGGCCGCGGCCGTCCGTCGTCGGAAGCACCTTCGGCCGACGACGACGACGGTGCGCTTGTCGATGTCGGGCACCAGGGCGAGGAGCGTCTCGGCGTCGGGGCACAGCCGGTCCGGGGGTCCGAACCACTCGTGGACGCGCGCCCCGGAGCGCAGCGCGAGACGTGCGACGTCCGCACGGGCCGTCGAGGCGTGACCGTAGGCCGTGCGCAGCAGCACCGTCGCGATCGTCGGGTCCGGGAGGGCGTCGAGGATCTCCCGGAGCTCGTCGCAGGCCGTGGGATCGCCGATCAGGACGACTCCGGCGGCGGGGCCGGGGGTTCCGGCCGTCGGCCGCGCCGTGGTCCGCCACCAGCGAACGGCGCGACCAGGGAGGTCGCGCCGTGTCGGGTGCCAGGTGGAGGTGGACGTTCT
This sequence comes from Patulibacter sp. NPDC049589, assembly GCF_040675535.1. Classification (NCBI taxonomy): domain Bacteria; kingdom Bacillati; phylum Actinomycetota; class Thermoleophilia; order Solirubrobacterales; family Patulibacteraceae; genus Patulibacter; species Patulibacter sp. NPDC049589. Next base: position 7,022 of record NZ_JBFAPC010000160.1, read on the forward strand.
GGTGCGCACCGGCAGGCCCGGTCGACCGTCGTGACGGCCGGTCGCCGGGCGCGGCCGGATCGCGTTACGGGCGGGCGGCGGGCTTGGCGGCGGCGAGCGCCGTCTTGACCTTGGCGGCGTCGATGCCGAGCTCCTTGGCCAGTGCCGTCGCCTCCGCGTCCTTGCGGGCGGTCTGGATGGCGGCGAGGGCCTTCGTGACGTCGGCCTCGGACTTGCCGGTCTTCTTCGCCAGCGCGGTCACCAGGGCGGAGTTGTCGCCGCCGCCACCGTGACCGCCGCGGCCGCCGCCGCCGTTCTGGGCGTCGAGGACGGCCTGGACGTCGGTCGTGCTCGCGTCGAGCGCCTTCGCGATCGTGGCGGCGCGGTCGCCCTTCGTCGCGTCCTTCGTGCCGTGGGTCGCCTCGAGGGCGGCCTGGAGCTTGGCCTCCGTCACGCCGAGGGTCTTGGCCAGTGCGGCGGTGTCGACACCGCGGCCGAAGCCGCCCTTGCCGCCACCGTGGCCGCCGTGCCCGCCGAGGCCGCCGGCGTGGGTGCCGGTGACCTTGAACGCCTTGTCCAGCTCGACCTCGACCTCGGTGCCGTCGGCCTTGCGGACCTCGGCCTCGTAGGTGCCGTCGGTCTTGCTCTCGATCCCCACGAGCGTGGCGCCCGGGTACTTGGCCAGGGCGGCCGTGGAGGCCTGGTCGGTGATGTTGCCGGTGAGCGGCGTGGGTGCGTTGGACGAGGTCGTGGCCGCGACGGCGGCGCCGCCGAGGCTGAGCACGCCGATGGTGGCGATGGCTGCGGTCTTGGTCTTGAAGGACTTGATCATGTGGTCATCCTGCAGGCGGCCCATTGGAGGAGACCCCGAGTTGGCTGAGATCCGGCTGAGAGTGCCGGCGTCCCGCTGCCGTCGGGCTCAGGACGTCGTGGCGCCGCTGGAAAGCGTGACCTCGTCCAGGACGGACTGCAGGGCGGTCTTGTAGCTCTCGCTGGTGTATGTGGCGCCGCTGACGCTGTCGATGTCAGCGCTCTGCGCAGTCAGGGTGCTCTGTCGCAACAGCGGGCCGGCGTAGGCGTTGATCTCCGCGGACTTCGGGTCGTTCGTCGGCAGCTGCAGCGCCTCGACGTCCGTGATCTTCCCGTTTTTCACGGTGACCTTCAGCTGCACCTCGCCGTACTGATTGCTCACAGGGTCGCTGGTGACGGTCTTGGTCGATGCCGTCGCGGCGGTCTGCTTCGTGGCCGCGGTCGAAGGCGATGAGGTCGTGCTCGTGGACGTGCCGGTGCTCGCGGACGCGGTCGTGCTCGTCGGAGCACCGGTCGCTGTGGCGACCTTCGGTGTGGCGGCCGCGGAGGCGGTCGGCGAGGTGCCCGCGTGGGTGTGGAAGCCGAGCGTGGCGGCGACGCCGGCGACGGTGGCCGAGAGGACGATGGGTGCGCGTTTCATGGGATCTCCAGAAGACGGTTCGGTGTCTGAGGACACCGTCCGTTGTGCGCGCGAGCTCCACGCGAGAGGACGCTGTGAGGTACCTGAGCACCCCGCGCCGCCCGTGCTCTCCGGTCTCTGGTGCTGCCCTACCCGGCGCCCTGGTCCTGGAACAGCTCGTCGGACGGGTCGCCGCCGCCGGGGCCGCCGTCGGGCCCGTCGTGGTGCTCCTCCACCTGGGGGATGGTGGAGGTGCCGCGGCTGCCGTCGGCGGCCTTGAACCCCAGCTTGTCGAGGGCGGACTGCAGCGACGCCTCGTAGCTGGCGCTGGTGATGGTCGCGCCGGAGACGGCGTCGAGCGCGGCGCTCTGCTTCTCCAGGGCGCTCTCGCGGAGGAGCGGTGCGGCGGCCCCGCTGATCTGCACGGACTTCGGCTCGTTGCCCTGGAGCTGCAGCGCCTGCACGTCGGTGATCTTGCCGTCGCTGACGGTGACCTTGACCTGCGCGGCGCCGTACTGGGTGTCGATCGCGCTGCCGGTCGCGGAGTGCGTGCCGGACGTCGACGACGCGGTGGTGCTCCCGGAGCTCGTCGTCCCCGTCGCCGACCCGCTCGCCGCGCCGGCTGCGGTGCCGGCGGACGTCTCGGGCGTGGCGGCGCCGGTGGTCGTGGTGCCGGCGGTCAGCGCAGTGGCGACCGTCGGCTGGCGGGTGTGGAACGTCAGGACGGCGACGACGCCGACAATGGTGGAGCTGATGACGATGGGTGCGCGGCGCATGTGGGGGCCTCAGAAGGCGAAGGACTCGTGGTGGATCTGGTCTCGGGGGACGCCCGCGGCCCGGGCGGCGTGGACGAACGCTTCGGTGAAGCCGTCCGGTCCGCAGACGAACACGTCGCGGTCGGCGATGTCCGGGATCATGCGGCCGAGCGCCGCAGCGTCGAGCGGCACCCGGTCGCGATGCCCCACGGCCTCGTGCAGACGGCCGCGACGACGGTGCAGGTGCTCGGCGAACTCGTCGCGGAGCACGAGGCTCGGCGCGTCGGAGGCTCGGAGGATGACGTCGACGTCGGTGTCCTCGGGCAGGTCCTCGAGGATCGCCCGGATCGGGGTGGAGCCGACGCCGGCGCCGACGAGCAGGACCTTGTCGGTCCTGCGGGTGTCGGGGGTGAAGGCGCCGTAGGGGCCCTCGATGGCCACCCAGGTTCCGGGACGCATCGCGGCGAGGCCCTGGCTGTGGTCACCGAGGTCCTTGACGGTGATCCGCATCCGGGTGGACGTCGGGACGGCGGACAGCGAGTAGGGGTGGGCCTGCCACCACTCGCCGCGACGGAGGAACCGCCACTGCAGGAACTGGCCGCCGCCGACGGGCAGCCGGTCCAGCCGCCGGCCCTCCAGGACGACGGACACGACGCCGGGGGCCTCGGGGTGGATCCCGACGACGCGGACCCGGTGTCGGAGGCTGCGCCAGAGCGGGACGCCGACCCGGGAGGCCACGACGACGGCGAGCGTGCCGACCCAGAGGGCGGTCCACCAGGCGCGGTTGGTCGAGTGCCCGACGAACGACGCGCCCGTGTTCACCTGGTGCGAGAACGAGAGGAACAGCGCGAGGTAGGTGTAGAGGTGGACCGTCCACCACGTCTCATACTTCATCCGGCGTCGCGCCTTGCGGTACGACGTCACGCCGGCGGCGATCAGCAGGATCGCACCCACCGCGGAGGCGAGGATGCCGGGGTAGGTCCAGATCAGCTCCCAGAGCTGGTGCAGCACGCCGTCGTGGGCAGCGCGCGCGTACCCCAGGGTGATCAGGATCGCGTGGGCGCCGAGCAAAAACAGCGGATACGGGCCGAGCTTGCGGTGCCAGCGGACCAGGCGGTCCTGGCCGATGGCGCGCTCGAGCGGGGCGACGCGCGCGACGAGCAGCACGACGACGACCATCGAGTACGCGGCGACCAGGCCCGCGATGCGGCCCGCAGCGGTCAGGAGACCGCCGGTGGCCGACAGCGAGCCGCTGCTCTCGGCCAGCACGCCGAGCGCGATCGTCCAGCCGAGGCCGAGGCCCGCCAGGAGCGCGAGGACGTCAACCACCAGCGGACGCGGGCGCGCCGGGCGTCGACGCGTCCGGGCGGGCGTGCCGTCGGGTGCCGCCGGCGCCGGTCCGGCCCCGGCGGAGGTCGGTACCGGCCGACCCTGCGGACGGGCGGGGAGCTGCGGCTCCCGGGCGGGTCCGCGGCCGGGCAGATCGTCGGTCCACAACGAGCTCATTGGAGCCCTCCGTCGTCCTGGGTGGGGAAGGCCGGGGTGCAGAGGACGGTCCCGTCGCGCAGGATCGTCATGGCCTCGTAGCCGTCGAGTCCGGCGGTCCAGGCAGGCCCGTCGGCGTCCATCGCGAACGCCGCGGTGCTCAGCGCGTCGGCCGTGCCGAGGTCGGGCCCGCAGACCGTGACCGAAAGGACCGCGGACGGGGCACGTCCGGTGCGGTGGTCGCGGACGTGGTCCCCGCGCTCGTACGCCCCGGACGTCGCGATCGCCAGGTCCCCCGCGGGGACCACCGCGCAGATCGCGTCGCGGTGCAGCGGGTGCTGGATCCCGACCTGCCAGTCGCCCCCGCGCGTGATGACGTCCCCGCCTCCGGTGATGCAGAACCGGTCGAGCCCGGCGTCCTGCAGGATGGTCGCGGCGCGGCCGACCGCCCAGCCCTTCACGTAGGCGCTCGGATCGAGCAGCCCGGCCGCCGGCCGGTGGTCGAACGCCCCGCCGGAGAAGGCCCGGAGCTCCTCGCAGCGGTCCAGGACGTCGCGGACGTCCGGGTGGGCGTCCTCCGCGCGGAGCTGCTCGTGCCGCATGCGCCGGATCTCCGACTCGCAGCGGTACGTCGAGAACCGGCGATCGACGGCGCGGAGATCCTCGACGGCAGCGGCGATCGCCGCGGTCGGATCGTCCGGGACGTCTCGCACGTCGAACGACACGGCGGTGCCCATCACGTGCTCGACGTGGACGTGGCGGGCGGTGGTCGACGTCAGCATCGACGGCCATCGTGGACGCGACGGCTGAACGGCGGCTGGCGTCTTCCTGGGAACTTCTTGAGAACGCCGCCCGGGAGCCCGCGGCGGACCGGTCCGCCTGAAGGGCAGTTGGGGCGAGATGCCCGGGTCCGGAGCGGCCGGTCCCGGAGGGAGCGCTGATCCGTTCAGACATGGACGTCCGTCCCGCAAGCCGAAGGTCTCCCGGGACGACGATCCGCGATCAGGCCTCGCGGTGGGAACTGACGATCCCTCGTCCCGATAGACCCGTCCGAATTGATTCCCGATGACCGGGCGTCATACGGCACTTCCGCGGGTGAGCGAGCGGACGATCGGCGACGCCCGCGTCTCTCGACCGCAGCGCAGGAGCCGACCGCGCAGCACAACGCGCTGCAGGCGCTCGGGGTCGAGGTCGAACGGCCGGCAAGCTCCGCGGCCGCGGACCCAAGCGCTCCCCGAGCCAAGGAGGCCGGCGGCGGCGCCGGGTCCGGCTCCTGCCGACCGGTGCGCGACGGACTCCGACGCGCCCTCGGGGCGCGCCGCATGCCGTGGGCGCGAACGCCCGGCGCCGCCCCTCACCCCGCCGTCGCCAGCGGCAGGCGCAGCCGGAATCGCGCGCCCGGCTCGCCCTCGACCTCGTCCAGGAGCTCCAGCGACCCGTCGTGGGCCTCGGCGACCAGGCGCGCGATCGGCAGGCCGAGGCCCGAGCCTCCTGCGGTCCCGCTCGCGCGGTGGAAGCGGTCGAAGACGGCCGCCCGCTGGGCCGGGGGGACGCCCGGCCCGCGGTCGTGGACCTCGACGACGGCGTCGGGACCCTCGACGGACAGGAGCACGTCGATCGCGCCGCCGACCGCGCCGTAGCGGATGGCGTTCTCCACGAGGTTGGCGACCGACCGGGCCAGCAGCCGCTCGTCGCCGCGGACCACCACGTCGGGGGTCGCGTGCAGCCGCAGCTCGGCGCCGGCCGCCGCGGCGCGGTCCTCGTACTCCTCGACGAGCTGCTCGAGCTGCAGGTCCAGCCGCAGCGGCTCGCGCTCGAAGCGGCCGCGGCGGGCGTCGAGCCGGGCGAGCTCGAGCATGTCGGCGATGGTGCCCGACGCGCGCTCGGCGGCCCGCTCGATCGCGCGCAGCGCCTCGCCGGCGGGGCCGTCGTGGCCCTGCTCCCGCAGCGCC
>NZ_JBFAPC010000161.1:0-12608 GCF_040675535.1 Patulibacter sp. NPDC049589
CTTTTTTAATCACCCGCCCCCCCCCTATAACAACCCCGCACTTAAAACACTCTTCCCCAACCCCACGCTCTTCCGATCTGCCATCGTCGGCCCCGCCGTGGGGCGGCGCCGGGAGCCGTGGTCCCGGCGCCGGGCCGGGCTAGAGCCCGAAGCCGATCTTCTGCTCGTCCTTGTCGATGCGCAGGAACACGACCTTGTCGAGGTTCAGCGTGACGCTGGCGTCCTCGGCCTCGAGGTCGGTCCAGCCGCCCGCGGAGAGGGCGGTGCGCAGCGACTTGAGCTGGGACTCGGTGAGGCGGACGGCCAGCGGCGGGGCGCTGTCCAGGCCGATGCTGACGCGGAGCTTGTCGTCGGACACGGGCTCTCCTATCGATTCGTGGATCGGGGCGGGAAGGGGGTGCGGGGTCAGTGCGCCGGCTCGGTGAGCTCGGTCAGCACCTTGCCGGTGGACTTCGGGTGCAGGAACGCGACGCGGCTGCCGCGGATGCCGCCGCGGGGCTCCTCGTCGATGAGCTTCACGCCCCGCTCCTTCAGCGTCGCCAGGGCGGCCACGATGTCGGTCGTCTGGTAGGCGATGTGGTGCAGGCCCGGGCCGTTCTTGGCCAGGAACTTCGCCACGCCCGTGTCGGGGCCCAGCGGCGAGATCAGCTCGACGTGGTTCTCGCCGACGTCGAAGAGCACCGCCTCGACGCCCTGCGACTCGATCGTCTCGCGGTGCACGAGCTGCAGGCCGAGCACGTCCCGGTGGTGGGCGATCTGGGCGTCGAGGTCCTCGGGGGCGACGGCGATGCCGAGGTGGTCGATCCGGTCGAACATGGTGCGGAGCCTATATCGCGGGCGATCCCGCCCCGCCCGCGCCCGGGACGGCCGGTGCCGCGCCCGCACCGAACGCCGCAGGCCCGCGCCGCCCGCGTGCCCCGCGCGTTGGGAAGATCGCGCCATGCGCTCCCGTGCGTTCCGCCAGGTCGACGTCTTCACGGACGTCCCGTACCGCGGCAACCCCGTCGCGGTCGTGCTCGAGGGCGACGGCCTGACGGACGACGAGATGGCGTCGTTCGCGCGCTGGACGAACCTGTCGGAGACGACGTTCCTGCTGTCGCCGACCGCCGAGGGCGCCTCCGGCGGCGCGGACTACCTGCTGCGGATCTTCACCCCGTCGGGCGAGCTGCCGTTCGCGGGGCACCCGACGCTCGGCAGCTGTCACGCCTGGCTGACCGCGGGTGCGACGCCGAAGGACGCGGACCGGATCGTCCAGGAGTGCGGCGCGGGCCTCGTGGAGATCCGGCGCGACGGCGCGCGGCTGGCGTTCGCCGCCCCGCCGCGGCTGCGCGAGGGCCCGCTGGACGACGCGCTGGTGGATCGGATCGCCGCGGGCCTGGGCATCGACCGCGCCGCGATCCGCGCCCACGCGTGGGTCGACAACGGCCCGGGCTGGTGCGCGGTCCTGCTGCGCTCGGCCGACGACGTGCTCGCGCTGGCCGCGGACTTCGGGATCCTGGGCGACACGAAGCTCGGCGTCGTCGGCCCGCGGGACGACGGGTCGGGCACGGCGTTCGAGGTCCGCGCGTTCTTCCCGGCCGCCCCCGACGCCGACGGCGTGGTCCGGGTCGGCTTCGAGGACCCGGTGACGGGCAGCCTGAACGCCAGCGTCGCGCAGTGGCTGCGCGACGAGGACGAGGCCCCGGCCTCCTACGTCGCAGCCCAGGGTGCGGCGCTGCAGCGCGCCGGCCGCGTCCACGTGGACGACGACGGCGAGCGGATCTGGGTCGGCGGCGACGCGGTCACCTGCATCGCGGGCGTCGTCGCGCTCTGAGCCGCGGACCGGGTCCGCCCCCGGCCCGCCGCCCCGCGGCGTCCGCCCCGAACGCCGCTTGCCGGGCCCGGACGGTCGTGCGGACCCGCGCGACGCGACCCTCCCGAACGGGTAGCGTCGCGATCCATGGGGCTCCTCTCGCTCGCGCTGCTGCCGGCACGCACCGTCGTCGCGTCGGCGGAGCTCGTCCTCGCCGCCCGGGACTTCGCCGCGCCGCAGGGTCCGCTGCGCCGCAATGGCGGGCTCGGCGAGCGGCTGCAGGTCCTGATCGCCGAGGGCGGCGTCGTCGACCAGCTCGCGCGGCTGGCCTCGCCGACCGGCCCGCTCGCTCGGCTCGAGCAGCTCGCCGTCCTGACCGGCGACGACCGGCCGCTCGGCCGCATGCTCGCGGCGGGCGGGCCGCTGGACCGGATGCTCACGCCCGGCGGCTCGGTCGACCGGCTGATCGGCGCGGACGGCCCGCTGGAGCGGCTGCTGGTCCCCGACGGCCCGCTCGACCGCCTGCTGTCCGAGGGCGGCGCCGTCGACCGGCTGACGCAGGACGGCGGCACGCTCGAGCGCGCGCTGGAGCCCGACGGCATCCTCGACCGGCTCCTGGCGCCGGGCGGGCTCGTCGAGCAGCTGCTCGCCCGAGAGGGCACGCTCGAGCTGCTGCTCGCGCCGGGCAGCGTCGTCAACCGGCTCGTCCAGGAGGACGGCACGCTGGACCGCCTGCTCGCGGAGGACGGCGGCGTCGAGCGGCTGCTGGCCGAGGACGGCCCGCTCGACCAGCTCGCGGACCTGTCGAAGGCCCTGGCCCGGCTGGCGGACCTCGACGAGACGCTGCGCCAGCTGGGCCGGCTCGAGGAGCACCTGCGCCCCCTGGCCAACGTCGAGACGATGCTCGCCCCGCTGGGCAACCTCGACGCGTCGCTCGAGGAGATCGCGAAGGTCGTCGACGCGCTGCAGGGCCTCGCCGAGACCACCCGCGTCCTGCCGGACCTCGCCACCGCCGTCGCGGCGCTGCCGGAGCTGCCCGAGCGGGTCCGCTCCGTCGAGGCGCAGGTCCGGGCCATCGGGGAGCAGCTCGAGCGGCTGGAGCCCGCGCTCGACGGCATGCAGCACGCGGCGCACGACCTCGGCCGCGCCATCGGGCCGCTGGCGCGGGTCGCCGGGCGGCTCCCCGGCGGGCGCAACAAGGGCCGGGGCGAGCTCGGGCCGCCCGACGCCTGACCGCGCGGCGGCGTGCGGCGCGGGCGGGCCGGCCGTCCGGGCCGGCGGAACGCCCGTGGACCCTCGGCCTCTAGATCTCGCCGATCGGCTCGAGCCAGCGACCCTCGGTTGGCAGGCTCTGGAACGTCAGGCGGGGCAGCGGCGACTCGAAGAGGCCGGGGATGTCCTCGAGGTCGAAGACCTCGATCCCGTCGACCTGGCAGAGCTGGTGGGCGTGCTCGGGGAAGACCAGCGCGGTCACCCGCACGCCGTCGGCGATCAGGGTCTTGGCGGCCTCGACGAACGCCATGCCGTCGTGCGACATGAGGATCGCCTCGCGCAGCCCGCCCTCGCGGTGGCGCTCGGCGATCAGGTCGAGGATGTCGTCGTCGACGTCCGAGTCGTCGCGCGACTTCGGCTTCAGGAACATGCGGAAGCCCTGCTGGCGCACGACCTCCGCCCAGCCGACGACGCCGTTGAACGTCCGCTCGGTGACGTTCGCGAAGACCGAGGCCTCGACCTTCGGACGCTCGCCTTCGCGGTCGCCCGTCTCGTCGGCCCGCTCGCGCAACCAGCCCCGCAGCGCGTCGATCCGCGGCCGTTCGCGCCCCGTCGGCTTGCGCCGGAGGATCAGCTGCCCGAGCACCATGTCGATGTTCGGCGAGTCCCACAGCAGCAGCATGCGCGGATCGGTCACGGGGTCATCCTCGCAGGGTGGGAGGGCGCTACCCCAGGATCCGCACGGTCACGTCGCGGAAGCAGGCGGTCGCGAAGTCGAGGTCCTCGACGTCGATCCGCTCGTTCTTCGCGTGCATGCGGCCGGCCTGCTCGCGCAGCTCCAGGTTCTTGTGGGGGAAGAAGCCGTAGGCCACGAGGTCGGGGAAGGCCTCGCGCCAGGTGCGCGAGTCCGTGAAGCCCGGCAGGAACGTCGGGACGATCCCGGCGCCCGGGACGTGGTCGCCGAGCCACTCCTGGATCGCGTCGAACAGCTCGCCGTGGGCGGGCGAGCTGTTGCCCGGGACGGTCATGCCCCAGTCGACCTCGACGCCGTCGGGCAGCGGCGCCAGGGCGGCGAGGATCCGCTCCTTCGCCTCGTCGGTGGTGAGGTTCGGCGGGACGCGGCAGTCGACGCGGAGCTCCGCGCGGTCCGGGATGACGTTGATCTTGTCGCCGGCGGAGACGATGTTCGGCGAGAACGTGATCCGGCCCATCGGCTCGATCGCGGCCGACAGCGCCGGGTCCTCCGCGCGCAGCTGCCCGTAGGCGATCTCGGGGCGGGTGCCGTCGAGGCCGAGGCCCTCGAGCATCGCGACGATCGCGGGGTCCACGTCGAACGGCAGGTCGGCCTCGGCCAGGCGCGTGATCAGCGGGGCGAGCCGGACGAGGGCGTTGTCGCCGAGCCCGGGCGTGGCGGCGTGCGCGGCGACGCCGCCGGCCTTCAGCCCGAACCGCAGCGGGCCCTTCTCGCCGACGCAGACCCCGTAGTGCAGCTGGTCGCGGAACCGCAGCGGCGCGCCGCCGCCCTCGTTGAGCATGAAGTCGCAGCGGGCCAGGTCCGGGTGCGTGTCGCACAGCCAGACGGCACCCTCGGCACCGCCGACCTCCTCGTCGACGACGACGATGACCTTCAGCGCGCCGCGCGCGGGCCGCCACCCGGAGCGCGCCAGGTCGATCGCCGCGGTGACCTCGGCGGCGGTCTGCGACTTCATGTCGATCGCGCCGCGCCCCCAGACCTCGCCGTCCTCGAGGTCGCCGGACCACGGGTCGTGCTCCCAGTCCTCCGCCGCGGCGAGGACCGTGTCGACGTGCGAGAGGAGGCCGAGGACCGGGCCGGCCGCCGGACCGCCCTCGGGACCGAGCTCCGCGACGAGGTTCGGGCGCTCCGGCGTGCGGCCGACGAGCGTGACCGCGAACCCGGCGGCCTGCAGCAGCCCGGCGAGGAACTCCTGCGCCTCGCGCTCGTCCCCGGGCGGGTTGACGGTGTTGAACCGGATCAGCCGTTGCAGCAGCTCCGTGGCGGTCAGCGAGGCGGCGGGGTCGGGGACGGTGGTCGACACCTGCTCCAGGCTACGGGAGGGCGGGGCGGTCCTCGTCCGGAGGGTGTACGGCGGCAGCGGCCGGGGGCGGCGGGGGTCCCGGTCCGGCGCCCGGTCCGGCGGCCGTTCGGGTCCCGGTCCGGCGGCCGTCCGGAGCCGGAGCCGGTCGGCCGGCCGAGCGTGGTCCCGCGCCACGGGCCGCGGCCGGATCGGCGTGCGCATGCCCGTCCCGGGGAGGCTCGGCCGGGCGCTGCGGGACGGGGTGCTGTGCGGGGACGCGGAGCTCGGCGGTGCGGGCCCGACGTTCCAGGAGTGGCTGGAGACCGGCGGCGCCGGGACCTCGTCCGATACGCGGCCGACCGCGGCCGGTCCGGCCTCGTGAGCGGCGCCGGCCGGAGGGGGACGCAGCCTGCGGGTGGCGGACCCGAGGGGACACGAGAGCCGGAGGGGGACGCAGCCTGCGGGTGGCGGACCCGAGGGGACACGAGATCCGGCCGCGGCGGGGCGACCGGGGCCGGGCCCGGCGGGCGGCGTCGCCCCCGCCCGGGGTCTCGCGGCGGTCCGCGACCTCCGCCTCGCCCGCACGGCGCTCTGGCTCCTCGCCGTCAGCAGCGCGTTCACGGGCATCCCGGCGGCGTCCTTCCCGCGCACGTTCTTCGACGACTTCCCGTTCCCCAGCGCCTGGGTCGACCTGCTGCCGCCGTTCAACCAGCACCTCGTCACCGACGTCGGCGGCTTCTTCTGCGCCTTCGCGGTCCTCTTCGCGTGGGCGGCGCTGCGCCCGTCGCGCGAGCTCGTCGTCCCGCTCTGCGCCTCCTGGTCGGTCGCCGCCGTCCTGCACCTGGTCTTCCACGCCACCCACCTCGGCGGCTTCGGCGTGGCGGACGCGGTCGGCGAGCTCTTCACCCTCGCCCTTCTGGTCGCCCTCCCCGCGGTGGCGGTCTGGGCGCTGCCCGGCGCGGACGCTCCGACGCGCGGCGCCTGATCCGGGGAGACCCGACGCGCGACATCCGACGCCTGATCCGATGGCGATGGCCTCGACGCCGGATGCCGGATGCCGGATGCCGGATGCCGGACGATGCCCGACTCGCGACGCGCGCGCCGGCGCGCGCCGCGTCCCGTAGCGCGCGACCGGCTCCGCGACGGACCGCGCCGAAGTCACACGCGCCTCGGCGCTCCATGTCGCAGATGAATGGATCCATTCACCAGCGAAATAGAGCGCCGAGGCGGGCGCGATCCTGGCGCGGACGGCCGCTCCCGTGCCGGGCCGGCCCGGCCTCCCGCCGAGCGCCCCCCGGCGGACCGGGCCGGCCCCGCCGTCAGCGAGCGGCCGGCACGCCGACCAGGGCCCGCGGGGCGGCCTTCTTCGCGGGGCTCCGGAACCTGACGGTCAGGGTCTTCGTCACCGCACGGCCCGTCCGCGGCCGGAAGACCACGCGCAGGCGGTAGGTGCCGGCGGCGAGGCGCTTGGGGAGCTTCAGCGTGATGCCGGCGGTCCCGGCCTTCTTCGCGACGGCGGTGCCACGGACGATCCGCTTGCTGCCCTTGCGCAGCTCGACCTCGACGGTGCCCGCCTTGGAGAGGGTCGCTCGCAGCGGCAGTCGGCGCTTCGTGCGGTCGAACCGCTTGGGCGCGACGATCCGCAGCGCGCCGACGGTGGCCTGCTGCGTGCCGCCGCCCCCGGCGTCCTTGCTGATCGAGCTCGCCGACGGCGGGGCGACGGTCGTCGCGCCGCCCGTGGCCGACACCGACCCGCCGGTCAGCGTCGCGCCGGCCCCGCCGCCGCCCGTCGCGGCGCTCCCGCCGCCGGTCGATCCCCCGCCGGTGGACCCGCCGCCCGCGGACCCGCCGCCGGTGGACCCGCCGCCGGTCGATCCCCCGCCGGTCGTTCCTCCGGCCGCCGCCGTGACGGTGATCGTGACCGTGGCGCTCCCCTGGTTGCCCGCGTCGTCCGTCGCGGTCACCCGTGCGACGTAGGTGCCCGGCTGCGCGTAGGCGTGGCTCGGGCCGAGCCCCGTGCTGGAGCCGATGCCGTCACCGAAGTCCCAGGTGTGCGGGGCGGGGACGCCGGACGTCGCGTCGCTGACGACGGCCGCGAAGGTCACCGACTCGCCCGCGGTGATCGTCGTGTGGTTCGCGCTCACGGTCACCTGGGGCGGGGCGCGGTCGACGACCACGTCGTCGCACGCCGTGGCCGAGCGGTTCGCCTTGTCCGACGTCGCCTGCGCGAACTGGTTCGGGCCGGTCGGGTTGTCCGGGATCGCGCTGTCGGCGACGAAGGTGCAGACGTACCAGCGCCCGTCGGAGGGGACCGTCGTCGAGCAGGTGAACGACGTCGTCCGGCTCGCCGGGTTCGCGGGGACGCTGCAGGCGGCGTTCGGGGCGCCGCCGGGCGTGCAGGGCGCCTGCCCGACGCACGTCCAGTTCGACGCGATCCCGCCGCTGCCCGCCCACGGCGGACTCGTCGCGTCGGCGTAGTCGATCCGGACGGGCACGGCGGCGTCGCGGACGTACGTGGCACCGCCCGCGAGCGCGACCGCCGCCGTCGGCGCGTTGCGGTCGATGATCGTCCACGGGCAGACCGAGTTCCCGGTCGGGTCGATCAGGTAGATCACCACGCTCGGGTAGTAGCCCGTGCCGCACATGTCGTAGCGGTGGCCGTCCTGCAGGACCGTGCTGAGCTGGTACGGCGTGGCGGCGTAGTCGCCGGACTGCGGGGTGGAGCTCTGCGCCAGCCAGCCGGAGCAGTTCGTCGAGCCCGGGCCGCCCGCCGAGCCGTTGGAGTCCTCCTCGAGGATCGGCGAGCCGCCCTGCGGGGGCGTCCGGTAGGTCTTGAAGCACAGGTACTCGGCGTAGACGCCCTGCCCGCTGCCGTTGCTGCCGAACGGCGTGGTCCAGTGCCACCAGAACGCGTTGTTGCCGGCGGTCTTCGTGTACGTCGGCTCGACGGACGCGGTGACGGCCGACTGCGCCGGCGCCGCGTGGGCGGCGAGGACGACGCAGGCCAGGAGCGGGGCCAGCAGCCGCAGGACGCGGCGCATCACTTCACCTTCACCGTGAGCGTCCGGCTCGTCTTGCCGACGCGGACGACGACGCGGTAGGTGCCGCGCGTCAGGCGCTTGCGGCCGATCTTGGAGAAGCCGCGCTTGACCTTGCCCTTCTTCGCCTTGAACGTCACCTTGCCGAGGGCCTTGCGCGCGCCCTTGCGGGTGACGGTCACGGTGACCTTCGCCGCGGCCCGGAGCGTCAGCGACAGGCTGAAGCGGCGCCGCCCGGCGACGGCCTTGGCGCCGGTGAAGGCCGCGGGCGCCGTCTGCTTCCCGGGATCGGTCTTGCCCTTCTTCGGGTCCTCGACCGGCGGTGCGGCGGCGCGGTCCAGCGACTCGCAGGACGTGAAGCCGTCCCCGGCCACGACGTCCTGCTGGTCGACGACCGCGACGTCGGCGCCCGCACCGCAGCTCACGGTGTCCAGCTCGCCGTCGCGGGCGCTGATCCGGTCCGCGCCGGCGAGGCAGGAGTAGGCGTCGCACTTGACCGAGTCGCCGTAGAGGCTGTCCAGCCCGGCGCCGCCGTCGAGCGCGTCGTTGCCGTTGCCGCCGATGATCTTGTCGTTCCCGGCGTCGCCGAACAGCTTGTCGTCGCCGCCCTGGGTCTCGAGGTCGTCGTCTCCGCCGCCACCGTGCAGCTCGTCGTTCCCGCCCCAGCCGTCGACGATGTCGCGGTTGGGCGAGCCGACGAAGACGTCGTCGCCGGGGGTCAGGCGGAACCGCTCGACGTCGCTGCGGACGTTGTCGCCCTCGCCGGGCGTCCCGTCGTTCGCCTGGTCGTCGGGCGAGACCGCGATGCCGTAGGCGTGGAAGTTGAAGTAGACCTCGTCGGTGCCCGCGCCGCCGCGCAGGTCGTCGGCGCCCGGGTCCGGATCGTCGCTCCAGGCGAGGATGTCGTTCCCGGCCTGGCCGTCGAGGACGTCGTTGCCCTCCCGGCCCGAGAGCTTGTCGTCGCCCCCACCGCCGAGCAGGGTGTCGTCGCCGGCGTGGCCGTTCAGCGTGTCGTTGCCCTCGCCGCCGTCGATCGTGTCGTTGCCGTCGTAGCCCCGGAGGTCGTCGTTGCCTCCCAGGCCGTTGATGACGTCGTCGCCGACCCCGCCGTTGAGCAGGTCGTAGCCGTTGCCGCCCGTGACGGTCAGCTTGGGCCGGGGGCTCGCGCCCGCGCACCCGTCGGTGTAGCTCTGGAAGAACTCGTTGGAGCCGTCTCCGAGCGCCGCCGTCACCTGGGGGATGCAGACGCCCTCGAGGGTGAACCGGTCGTTCCCGGCCCCGTAGTTGGCGACGACCGCCGTCGTGGTGTTCGGGCAGTGGAAGTACGAGCCGAGCGTGGTGACGTCCTCCTGGACGCACACGCCCCCGGTCGCGTTCGTGACCCCGGTGCTGTTGCGGAAGGTGACGGTCCCGGCCGGGTCGTACGTGTTCGTGAAGCCCACGTAGGTCTCGTTGTCGCCGGAGCCGGTGACCGTGATCGTCGATCCCGACGCGGTCAGGGTGATCGCCGCGGATGCGCCGGTCGCGCCGGCCAGCGCGGCGATCGTGGCGGCTGCGGCCAGGGTCGCTGATCGAAGGAGGAGGGGGATACGGGGCATCGCCGGGACGCTAGGCCGGTGTACGCGGTCCCGCATCCGTAGGACCACCGAATCTGCGTCGCGGGCGGGCGGCGGCGCGGCGGGCCGCGGCCGGGGGACGGTGACGTCGACCTGCGGTCGATCGTGGACACCGCGTGGCCGGGGTTCGACCGACCCCCGCCGTCCGCCGCGGGGTGGCCGGGACCCGCGGTCGATCGTGGACAGCGTGTGGCCGGGGTTCGACCGACCCCCGCCGTCCGCCGACCCCGCCTACGCGGCCGGGGCCGGCCCGCCGGCCGCCCTACCGGACGGGCGCCGGCGTCCCGTGCGGGGTCCAGGCCAGGGCCTGGGGGAGGACCGGCCAGAGGACGCGCCGCGACCACAGGCCCAGCGCGTCGACGCCGAGGTCGCGGGCCGGGTCCCAGCGCAGGCCGAAGCCCTTGCGGACCTTCGGCGGCAGGATCGAGGCGGTGATCTCGTTGACGATGCGGATCACCGGACGCAGGCGCAGGGGGACCGGGGGCTGGAGGACGATCGTCGTCCCGGCGGCGCGGGCGTCGGGCAGCACCTGGGTCCGCTCGGACGCCAGGGTGTCCGCCACGTACGCGTCGAAGGCGACGATCGACTGCGGCATGTCCGCCTGGCGCAGGCCGAAGAGGTCGCCGACGACGCGGTAGTCGCGCCAGAACGCGTCGCGCTCCTCGGGCCGCAGCGGTCGGACGAAGCGGTCGTGGACGACGAGCGCCGAGTCGACGAGCGACGCCAGGATCCACAGCAGCAGCTCCGGGTCGTCGGCGCGCCACCGGGTGCCGGCGGGCCACGGGCCGGCGTCGTGGTCCAGCGTGCCGGAGACCTGCCCGTGGATCGCGCGGACGCGGCGGCCCATCGCCTCGGCCGCGTCGGCGGGCCCGAAGACGGCGGTCGCCATCGCCTCGGCGGTGCGCTGCAGGCGGGGATAGGCCCGCTCGGGCTCCTGCGCGGCGGTCGAGCCCCAGAACCCCGCGAACGCCAGCGGGTGCGCGGCCTGCATGAGGAGCGTCCGCGCGCCGTGGAGCATCACGGCGCGCTCGCGGTGGACCCGCCGGATCATCGCGTGGTCGTCGAACAGCCCGTCCGGGCTGGCGTGGGCCCCGGACATGACGGTCGCGGGCGGCGTCGTGTCGTCGAGGGCGAGGGCCGGTTCGGTGGTGCGCACGGGTGAGGGCCGAGGGGTCGGGGGCTGCGGGCGGTGCGGGGGAGACGGTCCGGGGGTCGACCGCGTGCTCGTCCGACGCTACGCCCCCGGGCCGCGGTCCGGTTGTGCTCGGGGCCCACGGCTCTCCGGCGGTCCCGAGGACCCGGCGGACCTCGAGGTCGCCGTCGTCCCCGGTCGTGGGGCCCGGTCGCCCGGCCCGCCTGCGATCCTCGGACCGTGGACCGGCTCTTCGTCCCCGACCCCGACGACGGCGCCGCGACCGGCGCCGGCCGTCCCGCGGTGCCCGACGACGCGCCCCTCGCCGCGCGGATGCGGCCCCGGGTCGTCGAGGACGTGGTCGGCCAGGAGGACCTGCTCGGCCCGGGCCGCCCGCTGCGCGCGGCGATCGACGCCCGGATGCCGCACGCGATGCTCCTGCACGGCCCGCCCGGGTCGGGCAAGACGACGCTCGCGCGGATCGTGGCGGACGCCGCGGGCGCCGCCGTCGAGGCGCTCCAGGCCGTCGACGCGGGGAAGGCCGAGGTCCGCGCGGCCCTCGTCCGCGCCCAGGAGCGCCGCGCCGCGACCGGCACGCCGACGGTCCTCTTCATCGACGAGATCCACCGCTTCAACCGCACCCAGCAGGACGCCCTGCTGCCCGCGGTCGAGGAGGGCCTCGTGACCCTCATCGCGGCGACGACCGAGCCGGCCTGGGCCGCGGTCTCGCCCGCCCTGCGGTCGCGGCTGCGCATCTACCGCCTGCGCGCGCTGGACCAGGACGACGTCCTCGTCCTCCTGCGCCGGGCGATCGAGCGCCGGATGTTCGACCGGAGGGTCCCGGGGGCCGCCGACCCCGGGGCCACGCCGGACGACGCCTCCCACGCCACCGCCACCTCCGTCCCGCCGGCCACCGACGCGCCCGATCCCCTCCAGGTCACGGCCGACGACGACGCCCTCGAGCTCCTCGCGTCCCGCAGCGCCGGCGACGCCCGCACCGCGCTCGGCGCCCTGGACGCGGCGGTCGCCCTCGCCCGCACGGGCACGGCGACGATGACCGGCGACACCGGCCGCGACGAGTCTGCGGACACGCCGCGCGCCGTCGTCCCGGTCCGCGTGACGTCCCGCAACGCCGGAGCAGCGCTCGACCGCGCGACGGTGACGGCCGGCCCCGACCAGCCGCACGACCTGCTCTCGGCGTACATCAAGTCGATCCGCGGCAGCGACCCCGACGCGGCCGTGTACTACCTGGCCGGGATGCTGACGGCGGGCGAGGACCCGCGGACGGTCGCGCGGCGGCTCGTGGTCTCGGCGTCGGAGGACATCGGGCTGGCGGACCCGCAGTGCCTGCCGCTGGCGATCGCGGCGGCGGAGGTCGTCGACCGGGTCGGCATGCCGGAGTGCCGGATCGCGCTGTCGCACGTGACGATCCGCCTGGCGCTGGCGGGCAAGAGCAGCGCCGCGTACCGGGCGATCGGCGACGCGATGGCGCACATCGAGGAGCACGGCGTGACCCCGCCGCCGCCCTACCTGCGCGGCAAGATCAGCGACGGCGCGGACCCGGGCTCCTACGACTACCCGCACACCAACCCCGGCGGCGTGAGCGACCAGGAGCTGATGCCGGAGGGCCTCGAGGACGTCCGCTTCCTGCAGCCGGCGCCGCACGAGACGGTCCTCCAGGGCCGGGTCGCCGCGGCCCGCACGGCGCGCGGCCGCACGCCGTAGCCGCCCGGCCGGCCGACCCTCCCGAGGTGCGCCCGCATCGGGGGCGCGGCCCGGAGG